>JABMDE010000086.1:4944-20234 GCA_015904055.1 Nitrospira sp.
CGTCGATCAGGGATCGATGTCGTGCGTGCCCCGGTGGCCGGCTCGTTCTCACGATGGGGTTTGGTATTCCAATGGAGCCGGTAGTGTGTATAGGGCGCATTGTAGATGGCGCCGGTTTTTACCACCGTGCGGAGAGGGCCTTGCATCAATATTCCGCCTCGTTCGATTTGTATGGCGGTGGAGGCCAATTTCCTTTCCGCAGCCTGCGTCTTGTGCTTGTGCGGGGATTTGAGGACTGTCCACAAAGGAAGTGTGCCGCCGGCATCCGGTTTCACGATGAGTTGCTCTTCTGGTGGCTCCACAAGTGCGTGCGGATCTTGCTTGATGAGGGTTGCGGTCTCTGCCAACGATATGGTTCGCCCGGTGAGTATCGCTTCGCCGGTTGACCGGCGGATGACGGTAATCCGGTCTCCTTTTACCGTGATGCTGTAGGCGTCGCCAAACTCATTGACGAGAGTCTCGAGCCGGAGTTGTGAGTACAGTTCTTCACAGGTCACGGTGTCGATGGATGGATCAAGTTTGGCAATGCCCTCAAAGTTCCCTAGCACGAGGCGCAGATTCCCAAACACGGGCTCGACGGGCGGCACATATCTGGACAAGATGTGCAGCATGTGAGACTCGCCGGGGCATGTGAAGGATTGAAGTTGCAGGTAATTCGTATAGGCTGATGCCCAGTTGCCGATCGGACGGAAGACGGATTCGACGTCATTCAGAAGGAGGACAATGGTTTCGAGAAATGTCGGGGTTCCGGTCTTGGCCTGTTCATAGTAGGCCAGCGCGGCGTGATAGGTGAAGTCCTTATCGCCGGAGGCCAGTTCACAGGCCTTAATCAATTCACGAAAGACGGGGAGAGGGATCCAGTTGCTCGGATCGGAGAGGAATGTCTTGGCATCGCCGATTTCCTGAAGCGATTCGGCAGGTTCCATGATCCGCAGGTAATCAATCGCTGCGGCCTGGTCCGGATAACGGGTTTCAAGATGACGGATGAGCATTCCGCTTTGCAGGCAGGTGATCCACGGATGGAGCGTCGGCATAACACAATCCTCAATCGATCGATCAGGTGAGCCTGCCGGTTCATAGCATAGCCTTCTCAAGAAGCCAACTGTGGCCGCGCGATGGGTACGGTAAACGAAAACCGGCTGCCTTCGCCGAGGACGCTCTCGACCCGGATCGTGCCGCCGTGCAGCTCAACCAAATTTTTGGCGATCGCCAGACCCAGCCCGGCCCCCCGCGCTTCGACGGGAGCCGACTCGCTCCAATAGAATGTATCGAAAATTTTGTCCAATTCATGGGGAGGAATTCCACTCCCGCTATCGATCACGCACAGTTCGACGGCGTTGCCGCGCACCTGGGCTTCGATGTGAATGGTTCCCCCGTGGGGGGTAAATTTGATCGCGTTATGGATCAGATTGATCAAGATCCGGCTGAGCTTGTCCGCGTCTCCCTTGACCATCGGCAGAGGAGGATGAGGGCTTGTACAAAGGGTAATGGATTTCTCACGCGCTGCGGCCTGATAGCTCTCTACTATGTCTTCGGCGATTTCCAGCAGCGGAACCGGAGCCAGATTCAATTCCATCCGGCCTGCTTCGATTTTGGAGAGATCCAAAAGCTCATTGATCATCCGTGTCAATCGATCGATGTTGTGCCGGACCCGCTCCAGCGAACGCGATTGTTTGTCGGTCAACGCGCCGGTGAGGCCGTCCAACAGGTTTTCCACATATCCTTTGATCGACGTCATAGGCGTCCGCAATTCGTGCGATACCACGGACACGAACGCCGATTTGAGACGATCCAACTCTTGTAGTTTGTTGTTGGCGGTTTGCAGTTCGCTGGTGCGCTGCTGGACTCGCTGCTCCAGTGTCCGGTTGAGTTGTTCCAGCTCCCGGTATGCCTGCGTCACCGCATGATCCCGATCTTTGAGCGAGTCGGTCATCTGGCGAAAGACCATGGTTAATTGGCCGACCTCGTCATGTGTCGTCGGCGAGACCGATGCCGTCAGATCGCCGCCTGCCACTTGCTCTGCGACTCCGACCAGGCTCTTCAGCGGAGTCGTGATCCGCCGCGTCAACAGCACGGTCGCCAGGATGCCGCCGATGATGACGGCGATCGTGATGAGGATGACGTTGCCGATGATTCGGTTCAGGGACTGAGTCATCTTTTCCCCGGTCAAGCCGATCCGGACAGCGCCGTAGAACCGGGCAGGGGATTCGGACTGCGAGTCTCCCGTCTCCAGCGACAGCAGGGGAAATGGAGCCTTGTTCTCACTTCCGCGTCCGACCGGCACGGCAAAGTCGTAGACCAGCTCACGCTTCCCGCTGCCCTCGGCGATGAATAGCGTGATGGACGTCTCGATCGAGCCTGTTCCAGAGAGCGATGTGGCATGCGCCTGATCCGGATAGATTCCGCGCTTACTCTTGACGGCCAATGGCTTGCCATCGGGGCCGGTGAATACGACGTAGACGCTTTCGTCCACTTCCATGACCCCGTTGATGAGTTGTTCGAGCAGCACACGGTCTTTGGCGACGAGGCCATACCGGGCGTTGTAGGCCAGGTTTTTGACCAAAATGCTACCGGTGCCGATCAGCGAACGGGTCATGGAGTCGGACTGTTGCGTGATAAAGTACCAGCTCAGGCCGGAACAGACCGCGATAATGACCAGGCTGACAAAGAGGACGAATTTCGTTCTCAGGCTGATGAACGTCGAGAGCCGAGCTGGTTCGCGGAGGTGCGTCATGTCGGCCACAATCAGTACACCTCCTCCGCCAGGCTCAGGACGCTTGGTGGGATTGTGATCCCAAGATAGTCGGCGGTTCCCTGATTCAGCGCCATCCGGTGCTGTGGCAGAAACATTTTGGAGGAGGGGATCGATGTGCCGGCGAGGATCGACTGCGCCAGATGGGCCGCCCCTCGTCCGACATCGACTGCATCGATCCAGAAACTCATCAACGCGCCTTTGCGCACGAATTCCGGATCGAACCCGATGACCGGCACATGCCGTTCAAATGCGGCGGACAACAGAAAGGAGAAGGACTCTTCGGTCAAGACCGTGCTGTCCGAGGTCAGCCAGAGCGCGTCGACTTCGGAGAGGAGTTCCCGCAAGGCCATAGGAACGTGCTCCTCGGTTCGTACCTGCCGGTCGATGAATGTGATGCCGAGTTGCCGCGCGTGGTTCGTCGTCTCGCCGGAGAGCGGAGGGGTTTTGTCGGGATCGTACAGGTAGCCGATGCGCTTGAGATTCGGCAGGACGGCGCGTAGGTGGCTGAGTTGCTGGCCGATCGGAAGGATGGAGGCCACCCCGGCGATGTTCGGGGCTTTGAGGTCATATTTCGCCGGATGCAGGACCATGCTGTAGATGATGGGGATGTCGAACAGTTCGAGGCGGGCCGCGATCGCGGCCTTCGAACCCACCGCGAGCACGAGATCGGCGCCGGATGCGCGTATTTTCCCGGCATATTTCCGCCCGGCTTCTGCATCGCCCTTGAGATCGTATTCGATGAATGTGGTCTCGCTCGGCATGGAAGATTTGAAGCCGCTGATGGCCTGATTGTAGGGGGCAATATTGGCCGATTTGAGAATCGCGACCTCATGGGCATCGAGCGGAGCAATTGAGAGGGGTACGCTCACTACGGCCAAGAGGCATGCCAGGCCGATTGAGAAATAGAGTTGCGAGTGTTGGGTTTCATGTTTCATGTTGTCCAGAAATAGGATCAAAAAAGTCGAAACTCGAAACAATCTCCATGCTCCTTGCAACGCGATGCCGCGCCGGACCGTAATGGGTCACGTGGGTTAACAGGATATGTGAAAGCTCATTGTGCTTCTGTGGCCATCACAGGCATCAGGGTACCAGCCACGCAGGATGCTCAAAATGGCCGTCCAGCAAGGCCGCAGCGAGCGAAGAGGCGAGGCGTACGCTTCGGTACGTTGAGCCTCTGAGTGATGCGAGAACGCCGCTGGAGGACTTTTTCAGCATCCTGTTACAACTTGAGCGTCAGCCAGGCCATGACGCGCCGTTCGATCAGGTCGCCGAGTGGGTGTTCCCGATGGCTGTCGTTCAGCGCATTGAAGACCGATACGGCGGCTTCGGCCGACCGTTTGGCGCCGGCAGCTGTGTCGTGTTCCCAAAAGCGATAGCCGGCGCGGAAGTTGAGCAGCGTGTAGTCGCCGACCCGAGTGCCCGGCGACCGTCCGAAGATATCGAATGACTGGGCCAGGGGGTAGGTTGCCGATCCGACATAATGCAGCACGACTTCGCCGTTGATGCCGTTGTCCCATTCTCCCCGCAATCCGGCGTTGATTTTCGATTGAGGCGCGCCGCGCCGGCCGGGTCCCGCGATGTTGCTGCCAATCTCCTGGAAAGAGTAATTGGCAAATCCCGTCAGCCAGGAGGCGGCTTGAAACTCAACACCGGCTTCTCCTCCGTAAATTTCCGTCCTCCCGGTATTCGCAGTCACGACCATAGTCGGACTTGACGCAAGGCTGATCAGGTCCGAGGTGCGGTTATAAAACAGGTCTGCTCTGACTCTGATGCGGTGGCGATAGAACCATCCCTGATAGCCAAGCTCATAGGAGACAATCTTTTCAGGATGCAGAGTGCCTGATCCAAGGATGGGATTGGTGACGGGAAAGAATGGGTTGGGAACGAGGGGTGTGATGCGGGCGTTTTCATACGTTTCGAATAAGGTTGGAGGACGATAGGCGACAGAGGCTTGCGCGCGTAGCGTGTGTCCGGGAATCGGTGTATACAGGACGGCAAGACGCGGGCTGTAGGTGGGATTGATTTGGGTGTGGAGATCGTATCGGAATCCCCCGATCACGTTGACCGAAGGGAGAATAGACCACTCGCCTTGCACATACATCCCCAATCGGTTTTCTTTTCCAACGCTGGAAATGCAGTTGCATGAAAACGTGTTGTGACGGTAGTTGAGGCCATAGGTCAATTGCCCGGATTCGCCGATCTTGGCCGAGTGCTGCCCTTCGATATTGTAGGTGTTGCCTGAAAAGTTCAGATCTGAATGCCCGGCGGGATCCGTGACCGTGATGAACCGTTGCAGGAGAGGATGGGCGGAGGCGTCCACATCTGCGAAAAAGCCGTTCCAGTAGGTGCGAAGGAAGAACCCCTGATTCTCATACGAGAGGTTCGCGTATGGCAGTTTGACGCCGGAGGTCAGGAGCGAACTGCCGGAGCCGACGAGCGGTCCGTCGTGGGGATCCATATAGACAAGACCACTTGAAACAGATGCTTTCGATCGGGCTGACAGCGCATAGTCGGTTTGGCTGTTGAATTTATAGGAGCGAAAGGCCGCCGTATCTTGCGCTCGCCATTGATGGTTCTGCTCATAGCCTCCCGAGACGCGGTACTTGAAATTCCCTTCGGCTCCGGCATGCACGGCCGAGGTTGAGACGGTGCCGATTTCCCCACCGCCCATTTGCAACGTGGTTCCTTCCATCTCTTTCGGCGACTTGGTGATGATGTTCACGACCCCGTCGAACGCATTAAAGCCGTACAGCGCAGCCACAGGTCCTTTGATCACCTCGATCTGCTTGATCTCAGGCAGGGTCACCGGCAGGCCTTTCCAGAAGATAAAACCTTGAACATCGATATAGACGGACCGGCCGTCGACCAACACGAGCATCTTGTTGGCGAACAATTGATTGTTGCCGCGTACACTGACGTTGAAATCCGCTCCGGTCACCTGCATGACTTCAAGGCCGGGAATGCGGCGTAATATAGTCGGGACATCGGGGGCGCCCGATTGACGGATGTCCTCGGCGGTAATGACGTAGACGTTGGAGGGTGCTTGGGAAATGGGTTGTTCCCGGCGGATTGCCGTGCTGACCGTTTCTTCTTCGATCAATGAAAACACATGGGGTGTATTCTTCGACTCATGGGCCGGTTCCGGAGCGGCCGCGGCAGGCATAGAGAAGAACACCAGCATCACGCCGAGCATGCCGGATGCGAGTGGCGGAGAATCGACGGGGCGATGACAGAAGGAGCAGCCGGTATCCATAAGGGCTCGATACTCAAGACGTTGCGAACCAGCGCTCCGCAATCTGCTTGATCTGGGATGTGTCAAACGGTTTCAGGATGCAGGTCTGTGCCCCGGCACTGATAGCCTGAAGGACGTGTTCCGGAGCGTTGGCAGCCGTGATGATGACAACTGGAATAGACGGGAGAAGGTTCCGAATGTGCTCCAATACCTCCAAGCCATCCATGCCCGGCATGCGAAGGTCCAAGAAGATGCCGTTAGGTGTGGTGTGCTCCAGCGCCTGGAGAGCAGCCCATCCATCGGCTGCCGTGTCGACTTCGTAGCCATAGGATTGAAGGCGGTCTTGAAGAACTTGTCTGATATCCGGATCGTCGTCCACCACGAGGATGTGTTTCGGCATCGCGCTGCCTTGAGATTGGCATGATCTGAATTCGGTTGCCCGCCCGCCTTCCGCGGTAAACCTTCTGCAAGAGGTGTGCGTGAGAAAAAGTGCGATGTGTCGCTATGTCGCGCGTCCGTCCCATTCAAAAAAGATACAGATCGCAGACGAAACGATACACCTCATTCAGGAAGTATTGCAAACTAAATATATAAGTGTTGCTATTAACATATATTGACCCTGTGCGCGCCGCTGATGGTGATTCCGCTGAACCGGGGACTTAAGTGTATCGGCACGAATGAGTGCCGATGTGCTGATCGATCGACTGGCCCGGACCATTCATCTGACTGTGAAGATTTGTTCTGTGGCTTGAGTCAGGCCGTCTGGGCCGATGCTGGAACTTCCCTTTCTTTCCAGCGCGTTGCTTCCTCTCTCTGCTCTCCGGACTCCAGCCGGGTCACCTCTTTCTTGATCTTTTCATCGTGGTCCAAGTATTGTCGCGACTCCACGATGGAGGGGCAGGATGATGTCGGCACGCATTCTCATCGTTGATGACGATCCTGACATTCTGTTGGGTCTCAAGCAGCGGCTTGAATGGATGGGGCACCATACGCTTACTGCGGCAGATGGCGCTGCAGCCCTGACGGCGATTCAATATGACGCTCCTACTCTTGTGATCTTGGACCTTGAGTTGCCGCTTTACTCGGGCATTGAGGTCCTTGAACGTCTCAATGGCCTGGGAACGGCACCGGGTCAGCACGGGGCCGACGCGGCTGGCTGGAAAATGGATGCGCCGTTCCCTCCGATCATCGTGCTGACGGCATTTGGAACAATCGGCCGAGCGGTTGAGGCGATGAAGCTCGGAGCGGTCGATTTTCTCACCAAGCCATTCGACCCCGATCATCTAGCGATGGTCATTCAGAAAGCGTTGGAACGGGAGTCGCTCAAGCGTGAAATTGTCCATTTACGCTCGGACCTGGATGCACGGTATTCCACCGTCGTGGCCGAAAGTGCCAGCATGAAAGATGTTGTGATCGCGGCGAAGCGCGCTGCAGCATCGAGCGCGATAGTGTTGCTTCAAGGGGAGACCGGGACCGGGAAAGAGTTGCTCGCCCGTTCGATACATCGGTGGAGTCCAAGAAAGCATCGGCCGTTCATGGTGGTTAATTGTGCGGCACTCCCGGAGAATCTGTTGGAGAATGAATTATTCGGACATGAACGGGGCGCCTATACTGGGGCCACTCATATGCAGGAGGGGAAGGTGGAGGCGGCGGACGGAGGAACGGTGTTTCTTGATGAGATCGGGGATATGCCGCTTCTGTTGCAGAGCCGGTTTCTGCGTTTGTTGCAGGATAAAGAATTTCAGCGTGTCGGCGGCACACGGTCCATTCGGGTTGATGTGCGATTTGTTGCGGCTACAAATAAGGATCTTGCTCAATGTGTGCAGAGGGGCACGTTCCGGCAGGATCTCTACTATCGGCTCAACGTACTCCCGATGGTCCTTCCGCCATTGCGCGAACGTCTTGACGATGTGCCGGATCTTGCCGCCTATATTCTTAAGCGAGAGGTTCTGGAGCATGGGGCGGAGGACAAACGATTGAGTGCGGAAGCCGTCATGACGCTCAGCCATTATCACTGGCCCGGGAATATTCGCGAGCTGGAAAATATCCTCGCTCGAGCCGTGATTCTGTCAGATCAGGCTGAGATCCAGACCGTTCATCTTGGACTCCCTTCTCTCATGTCGTCCGCCAGTGGGAAGCAGACCTCGGAGGAGTCGATTCTGCCCTATCACGAGTCGATGGAGTCGCATAGCCGGTGGCTGATTACCGAGGCGCTTCGGCGAACCGGTTGGAACCAGACCAAAGCCGCCGCAATATTACAGCTGCAGCGCACCTATTTCACAAAGCTATTGAAGCAGAAGAACATTCCTCTCAAGTCACGGGCCGAGTAATGTATGGGGCAGGGTTTCCTCCCTCACCGGTGTGAGGCGTCGGGAGATGCCGCTGCACTCACCCGCACTATTCAGGATTTTCCTGCTGCAATCGCCGATCCGTTGTTGGGACAAGCCTGCGGCCGGAGGACTCCCTCTCCCCTCAGACCTTCGACGTACTGTTATGAATACTGCGGGCTACTGGTTTTGTGAGAAAAGGCGATGGGAAGCTGGATATGGAAGCGGCTGCCTTGACCGACCAGACTCTCCACCCAGATTGTGCCGTGATGCAATTCGATGAGTTCTTTTGTGATGGCAAGGCCAAGCCCTGAACCGGGTAAGCGGGAGGTGAGGGCCGGGGACCGGTAGAACGGCAGAAACACCTTGGTGTGTTCTGCCGAGGCGATTCCGCATCCGGAGTCCTCGACAACGAGGGTGACCGTGTCGGGAGTATGCCGGCGCCCCTCAATGCGAATGTGGCCACCCTCCGGGGTGAATTTGATGGAGTTGTGAAGAAGGTTTGTGAGAATACGGCGGAGCTTTTCACGATCGGCAGTGATATGCGGGAAATCAGGAGCGAAGGCCACGGTGATAGACAGACGCTTCTCTGCGGAGAGCCATTCCAGCGAAAGCAGCACGTCATGGGCAAGATCCATGATGAGCACATCGTCCAGATGCATCTTGTCGTGGCCGGTCTGGAGGCGGGAGAGATCGAGCAAATCGTCGATCAATCTGCGGAGCCGTTCTACATTGGCCTGCACCCGGTTCAGGCTCTCGACTTGACCGGAACCCAGCGCGCCCGTCACCCCGTCCAGCAAATTGCTGACATGGACCTTGATCGATGTCAGCGGAGTGCGAAGCTCGTGAGACGCGTTTGACACCAGCGCGGTTTTCACCCGATCGAGCTCTTGCAACCGGACGTTCGCGTGTTGCAGCTCACGAGTCCGTTCCGCCACCTTCGCTTCGAGGCTGCGAGCGGATTCAGCGATTTCAGCCTCGTGAGACCGAAGCGAGGCGGTCATCTGGTTGAAGACATCGGCAAGCTCTCCGATCTCATCGGAAGTCTGTGGCACCACGGAATCAGACAGATTGCCGTCTTTGACATGACGAGCTACTGTGATCAACTCATGCAGCGGCCCGGTCATGCGTCGAGCGATATACACCACAGCGCCGATGCCCATTGCGATAATTACACCGGTGGCGATGATGCCCTGCAGGACAAGCTCGCGGATGAGGGTGTGTTGCTGTCGATCGGTTAACCCCATCTGTACGAGGCCGGCTAGCGGAACTGAACCATCAGAGGATATCGCAGGGGTGGATAGATCCGGATCGGATAACAAGTCGAATGCAGGGTCGAATGCACGAGAGGGTCGGATGGATCTGACCGGAACCACGATGTCATACAAGAGCGGGCGGTCGATTCCCAACAACACGGCGCCCCACCGCTGGATGGAGAACAAGACACTCGTTTCCGTGACCGGATGGCCGTCCACGATATGGATGGATGACCGCATGATAGCGGGGACCGGTATGTGCCTGATCGCCTCCACTCGCTTTGCCTGGAGCAGTGGCAACCAGTCTTGTTCCATCCGGTCTCGAGACAAGTTTTTCCATGCGGGGGCCCCGATGGCGCCGATGACTTGATTGTCGTGCGAGGTCACGAACAGATAGGACATGTCATCCGGTATGAATACGCCAGTGATCAATTCCTGAATCCGCCGGGTGTCCTTCACCGCGATACTGTGTTGAGCAACAAGGGCTAAATGGGAAGCGAGCTGTTCCCCTTTCTGTAATAACGCAACGGTCGCGGAGTCGATTTGGCGCGTGATGAAATACCAGCTCAGCGCCGAGCAGGAGGCCACAAGCAGAATAGCGGTAAAGACAATAAGGCGAGACTGGAGGGTGTGCGTATGCCTGCGGAGCAGGGGAGAATGAGGCATCACCATAATATGCGAATCGGAGCTGCAGCGATCGGTATCCGTGGTTATTGGAGCAGCTCTTTCAGAATCGTCCGTTCCTGTTGCGCGACATCACCGGGCCCACCGATGAGGATGGTCGCGGTGCGAATCGTGGTCCCGTTGAAATTCCCGCTCTTGGAGCACACGCAAGAGTTTCACCTGAACCGCAGGGGAGATGTCTCCGATTTCGTCAAGGAAGAGCGTCCCGCCTTCGGCAAGTTCAAACTTGCCTTTCTTTTGCGCGACCGCGCCGGTAAACGAGCCTTTCTCGTGGCCGAACAACTCGCTCTCCAGGAGGGTTTCTGGAATGGCTCCGCAGTTGACCGCCACGAAGCGGCGGTCTTTGCGGCGGCTCAGCCGGTGGATCAATCGGGCGGCCAGTTCCTTGCCCGTTCCGGTTTCCCCCGTAATCAAGACGGTTGTGTCGGAAGGGGCGACGGTGTGAATCAGGGAGAGCAGTTCTTGCAATGGTGCGCTCTTCCCGACGATGCCGCCGGGTTCTTGCTGTGCCGACAGTTCTTGCCTCAACAGGACATTTTCCTGGGCCAACTCTACGTTGCGGAGCAGCATGGTCAACGTATGACGGTGAGTGGTTTGCAAATTCTTTAGATGACCGAAGAGGAGCCCCGCAAAGGCCCGTCGATCAGGGATCGATGTCGTGCGTGCCCCGGTGGCAGGCTCGTTCTCATCGTGAGGTTTGGTATTCCAATGGAGCCGGTAGTGTGTATAGGGCGCATTGTAGATGGCGCCGGTTTTTACCACCGTGCTGAGAGGGCCTTGCATCAATACCCCGCCTCGTTCGATTTGTATGGCGGTGGAGGCCATTTGTTCTTCCGCAGCCTGTGTCTTGTGCCTGCGCGGGGAGGTGATGACTGTCCACAAAGGAAGTGTGCCGCCGGCATCCGGTTTCACGATGATTTGTTCTTCTGGCGGCTCCACACGTGCGTGCGGATCCTGCTTGATGGGGGTTGCGACCTCTGCCAACGATATGGTTCGCCCGGTGAGTACCGCTTTGCCGGTCGACCGGCGGATGACGGTAATCCGGTCTCCCTTCACCGTGATGCTGTGAGCGTCACCAAACTCATTGACGAGAGTCTCGAGCCGGAGTTGTGAGTACAGTTCTTCGCAGGTCACGGTGTTGATGGATGGATCAAGTTTGGCAATGCCCTCAAAATTCCCTAGCACGAGGCGCAGATTCCCAAACACGGGCTCGACAGGCGGCACATACCTGGACAAGATGTGCAGCATGTGAGATTCGCCGGGGCATGTGAAGGATTGAAGTTGCAGGTAATTCGTATAGGCTGATGCCCAGTTGCCGATCGGACGGAAGACAGATTCGACGTCATTAAGAAGGAGGACAATGGTTTCGAGAAATGTCGGGGTTCCGGTCTTGGCCTGTTCATAGTAGGCCAGCGCCGCGTGGTAGGTGAAGTCTTTATCGCCGGAGGCCAGTTCACAGGCCTTAATCAATTCACGAAAGACGGGGAGCGGGATCCAGTTGCTCGGATCGGAGAGGAAGGTCTTGGCATCGCCGATTTCCTGAAGCGATTCGGCAGGTTCCATGACCCGCAGGAAATCAATCGCTGAGGCTTGGCCCGGATAGTGGGTCTCAAGATGGCGGATGAGCATTCCGCTTTGCAGGCAGGTGATCCACGGACGGAGCGTCGGCATAACGCAATCCTCAATCGATCAATCGGGTCAGCCTGCCGGTTCATAGCATAGCTTTCTCAAGAAGCCAACTATGGCCGAGCGATGGGTACGGCAAATGAGAAGCAGCTGCCTTTGCCGAGGACACTTTCGACCCGAATCGTTCCGCTGTGCAGCTCAACCAAATTTTTGGCGATCGCCAGACCTAGTCCAGCGCCTCGCGCTTCGACGGGAGCCGACTCACTCCAATAAAACTTGTCGAAGATCTTGTCCAACTCATGGGGAGGAATCCCGCTTCCGCTATCAATCACGCATAGTTCGACGGCGTCGCCGCGCACCTGGGCTTCGATGCGAATGGCTCCCCCATGAGGGGTAAATTTGATCGCGTTATGGATCAGATTGATCAAGATCCGGCTGAGTTTGTCGGCGTCTCCCTTAACCATCGGCAGAGTAGGATGAGGACTTGTGCAAAGGGTAATAGATTTCTCACGGGCTGCTGCATGATAGCTCTCGGCGATTTCTTCGGCCATTTCCAGCAACGGAACCGGGGCGAGATTCAGTTCCATCCGACCCGCCTCGATTTTGGAGAGATCCAAGAGCTCATTGATCATCCGTGTCAATCGATCGATGTTATGTTTGACCCGTTCTAGCGAGCGCGATTGTTTTTCGGTCAGCGCGCCGGCGAGGCCGTCTAACAGGTTTTCCACATAGCCTTTGATCGACGTCATAGGCGTCCGCAACTCGTGCGACACCACGGACACAAACGCTGATTTGAGACGATCCAACTCTTTCAATTTGTCGTTGGCGGTTTGCAGTTCGCTGGTCCTCTGTTGGACTCGCTGTTCCAGTGTCCGGTTGAGTTGTTCGAGCTCCCGATACGCTTGCGTTACCGCGCGATCCCGATCTTTGAGCGATTCGGTCATCTGGCGGAAGACCATCGTCAATTGGCCTACCTCGTCATGTGTCGTCGGCGAAACCGATGCCGTCAGATCGCCGCCGGCCACCTGCTCGGCCGTGATCCGGCGCGTCAATAGCACCGTCGCCAGGATACCGCTGACGATGACGGCGATCGTGATGAGGACGACGTTGCCGACGATTCGGCTCAGGGACTGACTCATCGTTTCCCCGGTCAAGCCGATCCGGACGGCGCCGTAGAGCCGGGCGGGCGATTCGGGCTGCGGATCTTCCGTTTCCAACGACAGCAGGGAAAATGGAGCCTTGTTTTCGCTTCCGCGTCCGACCGGCACGGCGAAGTCGTAGACCAGCTCGCGCGTCCCGCTTCCCTCGGCGATGAACGGCGTGATGGCTGCCTCAGTTGAACCAGTTTCAGAGAGCGGTGTGGCAAGCGCCTGATCCGGATAGATCCCGCGCTTGCTCTTGGCGACCAACGGTTTGCCGTCGGGGCCGGTGAATACGACGTAGACGCTGTCTTCTACTTCCATGACCCCGTTGATCAGTTGTTCGAGCAGCACACGGTCTTTGGCGATGAGGCCATACCGGGCGTTGTAGGCCAAGCTTTTGACCATAATGCTGCCGGTGCCGATCAGCGAACGGGTCATGGAATCGGATTGTTGCGTAATAAAGTACCAGCTCAGACCGGAACAGACCGCAATAATGACCAGGCTAACGAAGAGAACGAACTTTGTTCTCAGGCTGATGAAAGTCGAGAGACGAACTGGTTCGCGGAGGTGTGTCAGGTCAGTCACAATCAGTACACCTCCTCCGCCAGGCTCAGGACGCTCGGCGGGATGGTGATCCCAAGATAGTCGGCGGTTCCCTGATTCAGCGCCATCCGGTGCTTTGGCAGAAACATTTTGGAGGAGGAGACCGATGTGCCGGCGAGGATCGACTGCGCCAGATGGGCCGCCCCTCGTCCGACATCGGCTGAATCGATCCAAAAACTCATCAACGCGCCTTTGCGCACAAATTCCGGATCGAACCCAATGACCGGTACATGCCGCTCAAATGCGGCGGACAACAAAAATGAGAAGGACTCTTCGGTCAAGACCGTGCTGTCTGAGGTCAGCCAGAGCGCGTCGACTTCAGAGAGGAGTTCCCGCAAGGCCGTAGGGACTTGTGCTTCGGTTCTCACCTGCCGGTCGATGAAGGTGATGCCGAGTTGCCGCGCCTGGTTCGTCGCGTCGCTGGAGAACGGAGGGGTTTTGTCGGGATCGTAGAGGTAGCCGATCCGTTTGAGATTCGGCAGGATAGCGCGTAGCTGGCTGAGTTGCTGGCCGATCGGAATGGTGGAGGCTACGCCGGTGATGTTAGGGGCTTTGAGGTCATATTTCGCCGGATGCAAGACCATGCTGTAGATGATGGGAATGTCGAACAGTTCGAGCCGTGACGCGATCGCGGCCTTCGACCCCACCGCCAGCACGAGATCAGCACCCGACGCGCGTATTTTCCCGGCATATTTCCGCCCGGCCTCTGCATCGCCTTTCAGATCGTATTCGACGAATACGGTCTCGCTCGGCATGGAAGATTTGAAGCCGTTGATCGCCTGATTGTAGGGGGCGATATTGGCCGATTTGAGAATGGCGACTTCATGGGCTTGGACGGGGAGAGGCGACCAGGCCGTATGGAACAGGGTAAGCAGGCAAACGGCAGCGCACTGAAGAAGTGTAGTGAATGGAGCAGGGACGCGGGATTGGCTGAGTGGATCAGGGATTTCCTGCATGGGACATCCCTTACAGCTTGAGTGTCAGCCAGGCCATCACGCGCCGTTCTATGAGGTCGCCGAGTGGGTGTTCCCTATGGCCGTCGTTCAGCGCATTGAAGACCGATACGGCGGCTTCGGCTGACTGTCTGGCGCCGGCAGCCGTGTCTTGTTCCCAAAAGCGATAGCCGGCGCGGAAGTTGAGCAGTGTGTAGTCGCCGACTCGAGTTCCCGGCGATACTCCGAAGATATCGAATGACTGAGCCAGGGGATAGGTTGCCGATCCGACATAATGCAGCACGACTTCACCGTTGATGCCGTTGTCCCATTCTCCCCGCAATCCGGCGTTAACTTTCGATTGAGGCGCGCCGCGCCGGCCGAGTCCCGTGATGTTGCTTCCAATCTCCTGGAAGGAGTAATTGGCAAACCCGGTCAGCCAGGAGGTGGCTTGAAACTCAACGCCGGCTTCTCCTCCGTACATTTCAGCTCTGCCGAAATTCACGGTGCTTGCCATGGTGCTGGCCGCCTCAAGACCGATCAGGTTGGAGATGCGGTTAAAAAAGAGGTCGGCTCGGACTCGAATCCGGTGACGATAGAACCAGCCTTGATAGCCCAGCTCATAGGAGACAATCTTTTCAGGGTGAAGAGTTCCTGATCCGAGGATGGGATTGGTGGCGGGAAAGAATGGGTTAGGAACAAGGGGAGTGATGCGGACGTCTTCATGCGTCTC
>JABMDE010000086.1:20354-28423 GCA_015904055.1 Nitrospira sp.
CTGAGTTCGATTCAACCAACGTGGGTGGGCGGTAGGCCACTGAACTGGAAATACGCAAGGTATGGTTTGTGATGGGTTCATAGATCAGGGCAACCCGTGGGCTGTAGGTCGGATGAATATCTGAATGGAGGTCCATTCGAACCCCGGCATTCAGTGTGAGAGAGGGCCAGAGGGTCCAGGCATCTTGTAGATACAACCCAAAGCGGTCTTCCTGACCGAAGCCGACAATCTCAGTGCTAGAGAGGGTGTTGCGCCGATAGTTGAGGCCTCCGATCACACTATGGGAGTTCCCAATTCGAAGCATGTATTGGGACCACAGATCGTAACTGTTCGTGAGGAAAGGAATGCCGCTGGAGCGACCCTCCATGTCTGTCACGTTGACGATGGGCGTGAGGAATGGGAGAGGGGTATTAGTAATGCCCTGGTTCAATTGGCTCCAAGAGGCTCGAATAAAAAAGTCCGGATGTTCGGCAGCTACCCGCGCGTAACTATTCGTCGGCTGGGATGAGACTCGAATGATATCTGAGGATACAGTGTCAGTCGGATTTGCGTGGAGGAGACCGCCTTCCAGCCTGATTCTGAGTTGGTCCGTGGCGTGATAGTCGATCAGCCCGTTAACCCGATCACTTCGGTAGGACAGGGCGTCACGGTTGCGCCATTGCTGGTTCTGGTCGTGCCCGGTGGACAGACGATAGCCGATCTGATTCAGTCTGTTCGCATGCACAGCTGAACTTCGGACTGTACCGAATTCGCCGGCGCCAGCCTGGATGGTCGTTCCTTTCATCTCGTCCGGATCTTTGGTGACGATGTTCACGACGCCGTCGAAGGCGTTGAATCCGTAGATCACCGCCGCGGGACCTTTGAGCACTTCGATCCGCTTGATTTCAGAAAAAGAGACCGGCAGAAGCGACCAGCCAATCGTTCCCTGCGTGTCCTCATAGACGGAGCGTCCATCGATCATCAGCAAGAGTTTGTTGGCAAACGTTTGATTATTCCCTCGCGCGCTGACGGCAAATTCAAACCCGCTCAACTGCATGACGGACAGGCCCGGCACCCGTCGCAGAATCGTCGGGAGATCGGTCGCGCCGGACTGTCGAATCTCTTCCGCCGTCACGACGAACACGTTTGATGGAGACTGGCTGATCGGCTGAAGTCGGGCATTCGAGATTACGATCTGCTCCTCGCGCAGATACGCGAAGTCCTGTTTCGCCTCATGGATCGCGGACTCAGGAAGACGAGGAACCAGGAATGGTTCGTCTGCGAAGCAATAACTGGTCCATGCAAGAAAGAGGTTCGTGAAGAGAAGGAGCCAGAGTCCGTACGAGAGCGGATTCTGGTGAAGCCGGTATCCGAGACGATTTCCCAAGATGGCGCGACTATTGTGTTTCAGACCATGAGCCGTGAGCAATTCGTTCCCAAGCACTGCGCCGGTTCCATTCATAAGCGCAGCGGTTATGAGGCGCGCAGTATATGCCAGGTGAAAGGCAAGATCCTACTAGTGGAAGTACCTGCATCTATTGCAATTCACATCGAATCGTTTTGGATGCGCCGGAATAGATTCATGAAATGTTAAGGAGGAGTGGTTTGACTAGGAGTAGGTCTTTGCGAAGATTCAAAAACGGCAGGAAATAGCTGATTTCCTCTTGCAGATCACAAGATTGATCACGAGACAGAGGTATGTAGCCGTAGGTATCGGTATTGCTTATGCGCTTGCGCAGCAGAGTCTCCATCGGGTGGCAGCATGGGACAGCTAGCAGGCTGCGGGAAACCCGGTTTAGGCATAAAACATTCTGGAAATCTCGTCGAATGGCGCGGACGGTGTCGAAACCGCAGGATGCTCAAAATGGCCGTCAGCAAGGCCGCAGCGAGCGAAGAGGCGAGGAGGTACACACCAAGCTTCGCTTGAACCGCTCGCTTCAATCAGATGCGAGCGGATAGGTTCTTGCCTCCGCTGGGCTCATAACGTTGAGTCTCGGAGTGATGCGAGAACGCTGCTGGCGGACTTTTTCAGCATCCTGCTAGAGCCGGTTCGCAAGAAGTCGATGTACGCCAACATGCGTATTGCGGGAAGAAAAGGTGAGGACTACACATACCGGGCATTTTGGACAAGGGGCGTAGGGTGTTGCTGGTGAATGTCATCAGAGAACAGGAGGAGTGCGGTCGTATGAATGTGAAGGGGTTTCTCATGGAAGACGAGTATGGCCAGGAGTTCGTCGTGGTCTGTGAGAAGCCGTATCGGCAGCCAAAGAAAGCCTTTGCGCTCAGGGGGTGGCAACGACGGCGGATGGTTCCACTGCAGCATACAGGGCAAGAGCTTCGCCACATCACCAGGGGAGTGCGAAGCACGCTCCATGACTTGCTGCAAAGCCTCCCGAGAGTGAAGAAGGATGTATGAGAAGAAACCCTCCCCGGACGGCGGCAGAGCCTGTACGGCGCATCGATTGACCTCTGGGGAGAGGCAAGCGCGGGCGCGATTAGGTGGATGTGATGGTGGTGAGATTGTCGGCGGGGGCCAAGGCTCATCCTGAAGAAGTTCAAAAATCTAAGCAAAAGAATGTACGCCATTTGGCCTATTGTCAGGTTTATGGCCTGGAAGGTACAACGGTTTTCCGATTGGCCCGGACGGGGCTCACGCCGGAGGTGTGAGCGATGGGTGCATCAGTTCAGGGCCTGTAGTTCATCATTATTCATTCATCACAAGGAGGGGTTGTTACCGTGAAGAAAGTATTTGCAATGAGCATGGTGGCAGTGGCTGTGGCAGTCGGAGTGGTCGCGCTTTCGAGCAGCGCCGCGCAAGCATTTCATCGGGCGGACCTGATCGAGTCGCTGCAGGAGACGGTGGTGCAGCCGGACAGCATGCGGGTCAAGGGGTGGATGCGCGTGGACGTCATTGAGCACATCGGGTCTGAAGGTCCGGTGCAGTCCTACACCTCGCCCATGAGCCACTAACCAGGGGGTGAGCCTGGCCGTATTATTTCTGACGGTTCGTCAGAAGAGCGGATCAGCAATTTCCGTAGACGTGTTGATGGGGTGATGCCGTGCCGGGCGAAGGCTCCAGAGCCTGCCCGGCACTGGTCAGCGGTTGCAGGATCCATCTTAAAAGAAGTAGCCCTCCACTCGTCATTACAATCAGGTACAGCGTCTCGATCGTGGACAGTCGAGCAGGTGAGATCTTCGTCCTGATCACGGATGCCGGCATAGAACCAGAAGGGGCGGCAATGATGGGTGAGGAGCTGTCGGAACGTGAACAGGCGGTGCTGGGTTGGCTCACGCACGGCCTGTCCAATAAAGAAATCGGTCTGGCGCTCAGTATCAGTCCGCGGACAGTCCAGAAACATCTGCAGCGCATCTATCAGCAGCTTGGGGTGCAGACGCGGGCCGAAGCGATCGTCCGCATTCACCGGCGGGCGAGAAATTCCGGGATATGATGGCGAGAGGAGTACGCTGCAACAAGCGGCGTACGTGGTTTTCTGTACGCCATTCAGTCACTTGTTTGTCATGCGAGTAATTGTTTAGAAAACATACCCATATTCATTTCCCCGAGATTCATCCGGACGGAACGAAGCGGCAGAGCGAGCTCTTCTCATGAATGAATTCGCAGGTGCAGGAGGGCGTGGCGGGTGGTGCGTGGTCGCCCTCTGTTCGCTGCTGATCGGCTGCGGCTCCCCGGTGTCTGATACACCGGCAAGCCTGGAGTCACGTGCGGAGAGCGGCAAGTTGAAAGATCACACAGGGACGACTCAGCCGAGGGGGACTATCGGACAGGCCCCACAATCAGTGCCGGCGACAGGCTTTTCTGACACAAGGCATCAGGACAACGAAGGCATGCTGTCCTTGCCGCTCAATATTTCTGTGGCTACGACCATGGATCTCAGCTCCCCGGATGCCCGTGTGCGCTATCGGGCGCTCGATTACTGGGAGGCGAAAGGCAGCACGGCGCCGCTCGATCCGGTGTTCAAGGCGATGGAGGATGACGATCCCGCGATTTATTTCACTACTTCGCCGGTACACTTGTAGCTCTTATAGATGGGCCAGAAAAAGATTCCCCAGCCCAGGTCACTTTCCACATTCGTCAATTTCACTGTAACACCGTGTTTCGCCGCTTCCTCTTTCAGAGTTTCAACGCAGCCATCATTTGTATAGGCGCTGACGACGATCTTCTGCGGCGCGCCCGTGTTATCGGGTATGAGATAGTGCGGCCCGCAACCGCTCAGTAAAAGTGCCAGCGCACAACTGAATGTCTTCTTCATTGTTCCCTCCCTGAGAAGAACGCATCCGAGAATACGAGTGTGTGTGTATCTCTATGTGCGTACCACTGCAGAAGCTATGTGTAATAGCCCGCGCGTCGTGACGGTTAGTTGTCGAAATCGCCCCCCACGCGCACTGCGGTGCCCGTATATCCGCAGACCTGCTTCGTGGTGAAGACCACGACGCCGTTCTGCGTGGCTGACAAGGTTTCGATCGTTGGCGCGACCCCATTCCAAATCAAGACCAGCCCATTGGACCCGATCTGGCCTTCCAGCCGTATGTTGGTTATATCGACCTGCTCGCCGGGAATCCCAAATTGCACGGGGCCAGTTCTGTCAAAGCCCCGGCAATCGCCGCCTTGCGTAAACTTCCCGTTCCCGCGCACCTTGTACGTCCAGTCACAGTGCTTCGTGTCATAGACTATGGGGCCGATGGTGGCATGCTCCGGCAACGAGTCGTTGGGGTAGGGACCTGGAAAAATGGCGATGCCCCGTGCGTCGACAGTGACGTTCCCACGGCCGTCGTAGGTGATCAGCCCGGTCTCGTGGGATGTGGCCGCGTTCCCGCCCCCGATCGGCCGCAAGTCCGGCAGGGCCGTGAACTCCCCTGACCGGGAACAGGTCACGGCATTCTCGTACCGGTACGTGCCTTGTAAGAGGCTATTCGAATTGCGCAAGTCCAACTGGGCCGAAGCTGCCCCGGTCATCAGCAACACGAGGCTGGTTGCTAAGAAAATAGGAGTGATGGACCGTTGAGTACGCATGATGACCCTCCTTTGTCTGCGCGCCCTCACCTCAAATCGAGAAGGCTGGCCGCAAGGACGCAGCTGATAGGAAACAGGGTAGCGTGAATCACGGAAACAGGGACATTCTGAATTATTGCCGGCTGCACCAGAAACGCGGCTCAAAAACCAGAATGTCCCTCTTTTCCTGTTGTCTGCCGAATGACGCCGACCGCTCCCTCGTTCCGAGGTTTCTCACGTGGCCTGCGCGTTCTAGTCCGGCGCAGAGGCGCGTGACTCATCATCCCGGAACGATGTAACAGATAGGGAATCGGTCAGTGTCTCTGACGAAGCGCCCGCCGGTGACTCGGCGGGCAGTTGTGGTTGGGTGGTGTATGATCTTCCATGATCACCTCTTTGTTGGTCCGGAGGGATGGGGAAGAAGGAGGTTTATAGACAAACCCATTCCTACTCTCCTTCGCAAACAGTGTCAACGAACCGTTCCCCCTTTCCTTCAAAGTGCTATCCGGCATAACCCATGCCAGCAGTCACCTTTGCAATAGTAGTTCAGCAAGTTGCTGGCATAGATATGCCGAACCGATAAGAAACAAAAGCAAATTGAGTCTGATCGGTGGTGTATCGGTGGTGTCAAACAACTCAGTTGCATATGGTATGTCATTCCCGTCTGACGCTCGGACTAGCCGAGTGAAGATCGAAGTGATCTGACAGCGCTGATGGAATAATACTCTCGAAGAGGTTAGGACTGAGGCGGAGGTACCGGTAGCCCTTCCAATTCCATAATCCGCAACGCGTTAGTCGTCGGGCAGGGGCTTATTTTGACAGCTTCTGGGACCTATGCCATCATATAGGCCATTCTCTAGATTAAGGGAGGCTCTCATGGCTAGCGCAACCAGACAGGCGAATTTTACATTGCCTGAGGATTTGCTTGATGAATTGAAACGGGCGGTTCCGAAAGGGGAGCAGAGCAAGGTCGTGGGTGACGCGTTGCGTCATGAGTTGAAGCGGATCAAGTTCAAGAAATCTCTGCAGCTCAGCTTCGGGGCGTGGATAAAGAGCGAGCATGCGGGTCTTGCGAAAGGCACCCGCCGGTTTGTTCGCGCACTTCGAAGATCGTCCCGCCTGAGGCGGGTGGGCGTTCAGTGACAAAGATTCTATTGGATACGGATGTCCTCATTGATGTGCTCAGGGGGCGGGAAGCCGTCAAGGCCTTTCTTGAAGATGCGGCCGATCGATTTGTTCCCTGCTGTTCCGTCATTTCAGTGGCGGAACTTTTCGTGGGGATGTATCCGGAGGAGGAACGGGCAACACGTGCGCTGCTGGATGGGTTGGTGATACTTCCCGTGACGCAAGACATTGCTGAAGTTGCGGGGCGTTTCAAACGCAGAACGAAAACCCGGCGTCTCGAGTTGGCTGATTGTTTGATCGCCGCGACAGCCTTTGTTGAAGGTGCGACCTTGGCGACCGGCAATGTGAAAGATTATCCCATGCACGACATCACGGTGGTGAAGGCGCGATAACCTCTTTCCCTCACGTGCATTCCTTGGTATGCCACGCTACCAACTCAGAACGTCCTACGATGGCCTGTTGTCATCCAGTTTTGGTACCGGCAGTCCTTCCAACTCCATGATCCGTCCGTAGCGCGTTAGTCGTCGGGCAGGGGCCTGGGCGCAGCGTGTAGTCGAATTGTAACGCGCCGGCGTCGACGGTTTCTTGAAAATGCGCGTTGGTGAGCTGTGGAACTGTTTTATCGAGGTCTGTGAGTTCGAGGTCATGCGTCGTGACGAGGCCAAGCCCGTTGCCTCTGGCCAGTTCCATGATGAAGGTACGGCTTCCGATGAGGCGCTCGCGATTGTTCGTTCCCTTGAAAATCTCGTCGATCAGGAACAGCACAGGGGGCGCGGTCCGGTCCTGGGTTGCGTCGAGGATTGTCTTGAGCCGTTTGACTTCGGCGTAGAAAAACGACAAGCCCGCATCCAGCGAGTCGTCGACGCGGATGCAACAGGCCAGGCGACTCCAACTCCAGGTGAACGATGTGGCGCACGCCGGACCGCCGGCTTGCGCAAGGCACAGATTGATGCCGATCGTACGCAGGAACGTGCTCTTGCCGGACATGTTTGAGCCGGTGATGAGATGGATCGAGCCGAGCTTATCCAAACGGACATCGTTGGCCACGCGAGCGGCGACAGGCAGCAGCGGATGCCCGAGCCGGTCGGCACGAATGGCGACGTTCGCCCCGTTGTGTCGGGGGGACAGTTCAAGCGGTTCGGGCCAGGCATAGTGGGGATGGAGATAGGCAACGTTCGCCAAGGCCGACGCGGCTTCGATGTCGGCCAAACAATCGAGCCAGAGCGGCAGATGGTCTTTGATGGATTGCTGTACATGAATCAGCCGCCGGGTGAACCACAGATCCCAGGGGCCGAGCGCATTGAGGCCCAGATGCAGCAGGGGATTGGCCTTCACGCTGATGGCGTGCAGAGTCCTTGCGGCGTGCGCCAGGTGAAGCGAAGGCCGGGCGGTGCTGTGCATCAGCGGGGCACAGGTGTCGGCCAGGGCGGGCGTGGTGGTATTGGCATACCGTTCCAGATGGCACAAGACGGTTTCCAGCCGTTCCATTTCATGATGGAGCCCCACCGCGTGTTCGAGTAAGTGTTCACCTTGGTCGGTCATGAAGTAGATCAACACGTACGCGCCGAAGGAGAACATCCAGTAACTTGGGAGCGCTCCGAGCAGCGCGCCGAACCCCAGCACCGCCGTGGACAGTGCCAAGATGAGTTGGACGATGAGCGTCACGTTCAGACGAGGGAATCCGACCGGGTGTTGGACAACCGCGGCCAGACGGCGGCCGTTAATCTCTTCCTCGCCGGCCAGTCGTGCATGGAGGGTGAGGCGATCGCGAAAGAGCGGACGGGTCGCCAATTCTTGCACCAGCCGTCGACGGCGGGACCAGACCTCCTGCGTTGGCGGCTGATCGAGGAGCCACGCAGCCAGTCGCACGCGGCCATGGTCGGAGACGGTTGTGTCGAGGAGATGGAGCAGGGAGTGGGGCCCGGTCAGATCAAGGTCTTTGGCATAGCAATGC
>JABMDE010000086.1:28543-33462 GCA_015904055.1 Nitrospira sp.
TCGTAGACCTCCTGGGATGAGTACTAGATAGATATACCTATCTACCCCAGGACACAGGACAACACAAGAGTTTTTCCGCAGCCTGCTAAGCGGCAGCGGTCAGAACGCATCTCTCATTCTGGCCGCTAATTAGTATGCGAGATCGTGAGACGATCCTATGCAGTACCTCCTAAATCCTCTCTATCGAGAAAGGGTGGATGTATGAACCGGCCAACATCGTTCAGTGGAACAATCTTTTCATTGGCTCTCGTCAGCCTGCTGTTGTTGGGGACCTTCGCCCCAGCGCTCGCCGCCACCGTCACCGATACCTTTCCATTGAAAGCGACAGGCAAAGAGTGGTGCCGAGACAATTCCAAGTTCTTTGAACCCTTCAAGATAAAACTCCTTGATGGTACGACCCTCACCGTCATACGCGATGTCCTCGATACCGGCGATCTCACCGATATTCAGGCCACCATTAACACGAACGGCGACAACGCAACGATCGACGCCATGACGCTGAACGGACGGGCCCTGCCAAAAAACACGTCCGGTCTCAAGGAGGAACTCGCGCTCTCGGGCCGCGATCCCAATAATCCCGACCACTTCATTACCCTTCGGGGCACAGCCACATTTAACAACGCCGGCACGCTGACCAAAGTGACGGGGACTTATGTGTATCAAATTCTCTCCGAGTCAGGTGGTGTGCAAGACGTAGACTGCTTTGGGAGCGGCACGTTCGAGGCGAAGAAACCTCCCTCATCCGGTGGTGGCGGTGGTGGCGGCGGCACACTGACGGTGACCAATGCCCCGGCCAGCGTGAAAGGGAATTTTGTGGCCCATGCGAATGCAACGCAAATCAATACCCAGGGGGCGGTGACCTGGGTTGAGCTAATTACCGTAACCGGGGGTTCGGGACATGCGGAAGTTGTTTCGGTAAGTTTTGATATCACGACTGGGAATGTGCTCCTCGTGATTTTCTCGATGGCGGACGGAACGGTGGGGACAGCCTGGAGCTGCCAAGGTTTTCTCCCGCCTGGTTGTCCAGGAGCAAGCGTGAATCGGACAGCGGGAACGTTCACCTTCGTCGATACGGTCTTGGATATTTCTGTAGGAACGAGACCTCCGATTACGTTAAATGGCACCTTGCACTTTACGCCGTTCTGATGATCGGATGGACATTCAGATATCGTCGTAGACGGTGCCGTATGGAATCTGGTGTGGCATTTAGATCCGGTGTCTGATCAGTTCAAACGATAGGGATAGGGATGATGGGCGATCGATGTGCCGGTGTTCTTGAAGTCTTATGAAACAGCTCAGACCTTCATTTGCCCTGATAGCTTTCTCCGTTTTCTTTATCTCGTGCGGGAGTCCTGACCAACAGGAGCAGGGGTTGCCTCCCACTGCCCAGGTGAGGGTGAATGCCGCGTCTCAGCTTGTGACGTTGGATGTAAAAAATGTGCCCGTTGCAGCGGTGCTCACCACGATCGGCCAGCAGGCTCGGATTACGATCAGCCCATCCGACCCCCTGACATCTGAGCGGCTGAGCCTCTCCTTCCAAAACGTGCCGCTTGAAGAGGCGTTGAAACGAGTGCTGGCCGGGCAATCGTATGTCTTCACGTACAAACAGGAGAAAGGGCGCGAAATGATTGCCGGTGTTCGCCTGTTCGCGAAAAAGGAGCCGGCTTCCTCAGCCAATTCTGCCCCGTCCTGCATGCAGGTTGTTGCGAAATTATTGGGGAGCCAAGGTTTGCCGATACCCCTGCCAGCGACACGTTCATGGGGGCGTGGAGGCGCAACAGTGAACGACGGGAAGGGTGCTCCCCTCGGTGACGATGTGCCGCTTGACGACCTCAAGCGCTCGCTTTCCGAAACCAAGGATCCGACCCGCCGGTCGGCGATCCTTGATGCGATGGCAAATCGTGGCGAAGAAGGACCGGTGGCGCCGGCTCTCTCCACGGCCTTGTCGGACAGCGATGAGGAGGTCCGTATCAATGCTCTGAATCTCTTAAAGTCCGCGTCCGAACCACTTCCTCTCGGGCCACTCGCGCAGATGGCTGCGACCGACAACAATCCGGATCTCCGTATGGATGCGATGACACTCATGGCGGAGCAACTGTATGCGGAAGAACGTCCGAAGGAGGAGTGGGCTGCCGTGCAGGCTTCGTTGAACCGGAGTCTGTCAGACCCAAGCCCGGATGTTCGCGAGCACGCGGAGATGCTACTGTCCGATCTGACACAGCTCGCGCAACCAACCAGCAAGCGCGCATTCCGCTGAACGAGCGGTCCCGTTTCTTCTGAGCCGCATGATTTCTGACTCTTTTGCGGCCATCGCCGATCCGCTGCACTGATTTTCGCAGTGCGTATCTCGTGAAGCATTTTTGCAAAACAAGGATAAGGCACGTGTTCTTTTCGGCCTTGCGCGTCATGTGAGTGTCGCGTTCCTCGCCTGCTCAACCAGTTTGTGACGAATGGCCTGGAGTCATACAGCCTCGCAACAGAGGCTACAATCTATGAGTGCTGTCCGGCACCGGTAACCCTTCCAATTCCATAATCCGTAGTGCGTTGGTCGTCGGGCAGGGGCCGGGGCGGAGCGTGTAATCGAATTGTAGCGCGCCGGCGGCGACGGTTTCCTGAAAGTGCGCGTTGGTGAGTTGTGGCACCGTCTTATCGAGGTCTGTGAGTTCGAGGTCATGGGTCGTGACGAGGCCCAGCCCGTTGCCTCTGGCGAGTTCCATGATGAATGTACGACTTCCAATGAGACGCTCGCGATTGTTCGTTCCCTTGAAAATCTCGTCGATCAGGAACAGCACGGGGGGTGCGGTCCGGTCTTGGGTCGCGTCGAGGATCGTCTTGAGCCGTTTGACTTCGGCGTAGAAAAACGACAAGCCCGCATCCAGGGAGTCGTCGACGCGGATGCAACAGGCCAGGCGGCTCCAACTCCATGTGAACGATGTGGCGCACACCGGGCCGCCGGCTTGTGCGAGGCACAGATTGATGCCAATGGTACGCAGAAACGTGCTCTTGCCGGACATGTTTGAGCCGGTGATGAGATGGATCGAGCCGAGCTGGTCCAAGCGGACATCGTTGGCCACGCGAGCGTTGGCAGGCAGCAGCGGATGCCCAAGCCGGTTGGCACGGATGGCTACGTTCTCCCCGTTGTGTTGGGGGGACAGTTCCAGCGGTTCGGGCCAGGCATAGTGGGGATGGAGATAGGCAAAGTTCGCCAAGGCCGACGCCGCTTCGATGTCGGCCAAGCAGTCGAGCCATAGCGGCAGATCGTTTTTGTATGGAGGGTGGCCTGCTGATCGATGTGCCCCCCTTTCTTGAACACGACGGTCGCGTTCTCATAATTACGTTTCTGTATCGTGATGGTTGCCGGCGTGAGCCCCATCGATACCCCATTGATGAAGATCTGAGCTCCCGCGGGTTCTGAGTCAAAGGTGAGAGATTGTTTATCCCCCACAACGATGGTGGCACAGCCGAATGCCAGCATGAGAGGCACGAGCATGAGGATACCGAAAAGGCGGTCGTGGGTCTTCATGTCGCACCTCCGGGAAAATAAGGGGTCTGAGTTTTCCAGTTCCCTTACGAGACAGCTCGAACATTGGGGCGGCCACGGGGATACCATCCCGTTGTCTGTCGAATGACGTCGACCGCTCCCTCGTCCCGATGTTCCTCACAGCGGCCTGCGCGTTTTGGACCAGCGCAGAGACGCGTGACTCATCATCCCGGAAGGACGTAACAGATAGGGAAGCGGTTAGTGTCTCTGACGAGGCACCCGCCGGTGACTCGGCGGGCAGTCGCGGCCTGGTGGAGTATGATCTTCCATGATCACCTCTTTGTTGGTCCGGAGGGATGGGGAAGAAGGAGGTTTTTGAACAAGCCCATTCTTACTCTCTTTCGCAAAACAGTGTCAACGGACCGCGTCCCCTTTCCTTCAATTGCCATCCGGCATAACCCGTGCCGCCGTCGCCTTTCCAATGGTATTGCGGCAAGTTATTGGCATAGATGTGTCGAACCGATAAAAAGCAAAAGCAAGTCTAGGCTGACCGGCGGTGTCAAATAACTCAGTTGCATATGGTATGCAATTCCCGTCTGACGCTCGGATCGATCGGTCGCTAGACGAGTGAAGACCGAAGTTATCTGACAGCGCTGATGGAATAATATAATCGAAGAGATCAGATCTGAGGCGGAGGCACCGGCAGGCCTTCCAATTCCATGATCCGCAACGCGTTGGTGGTCGGGCAGGGGCCGGGGCGGAGGGTGTAGTCGAATTGTAGCGCGCCGGCGGAGACGGTTTCCTGAAAGTGCGCGTTGGTGAGTTGTGGAACCGTTTTGTCGAGGTCTGTGAGTTCGAGGTCATGGGTCGTGACGAGGCCCAACCCGTTGCCTCTGGCCAGTTCCATGATAAACGTACGGCTTCCAATCAGGCGCTCGCGATTGTTCGTTCCCTTGAAAATCTCGTCGATCAGGAATAGCACAGGGGGCGCGGTCCGGTCTTGGGTCGCGTCGAGGATCGTTTTGAGCCGTTTGACTTCGGCGTAGAAAAACGACAAGCCCGCATCCAGCGAGTCGTCGACGCGGATGCAACAGGCCAGGCGGCTCCAACTCCATGTGAACAATGTGGCGCACACCGGGCCGCCGGCTTGCGCGAGGCACAGATTGATGCCGATCGTACGCAGGAATGTGCTCTTGCCGGACATGTTTGAGCCGGTGATGAGATGGATCGAGCCGAGCTTGTCCAAGCAGACATCGTTGGCCACGCGAGCGTTGGCAGGCAGCAGCGGATGTCCAAGCCGGTTGGCACGGATGGCTACGTTCTCCCCGTTGTGTTGGGGGGACAGTTCGAGCGGTTCGGGCCAGGCATAGTGGGGATGGAGATAGGCAAAGTTCGCCAAGGCCGACGCCGCTTCGATGTCGGCCAAGCAGTCGAGCCA
>JABMDE010000086.1:33582-39243 GCA_015904055.1 Nitrospira sp.
GGCGAGAATCTGACGATTGCGGGGTTGGAGTGGGATCTGGTGAAACCGGGCATCGTGTTGTCCATTGGGCCTGAGCTTCAGCTTGAAGTAACCAGCTACACCTCGCCGTGCAGCAAGAATGCGTCGTGGTTTCGAGAGGGAGACTTTTCTCGGATTTCACAGAAAATGAATCCCGGTTGGAGCCGGGTCTATGCGAAAGTGTTGCGCGAAGGCGTGGCCAGGCCGGGAGATAAAGTGGAGATGACATGAGCAGTCAGCTGTCGGCTTTCAGCGTTCAGCTCTTGATCGAGAGGGTTGGGCTGACGGCTGATCGCTGAAAGCGAGAATCAATGGATCGAATACTTGAACCGGAATTGATGGACGATCCGTTGCAGGCGGAGGCCTACGCGCGCGCCGATTTCGCGGACGAGAATCAAGGATTCGTCGACCGGTTTCGCGAGTACTTCCCGGATTTTTTCGAAGGCCGCGTTCTGGATCTGGGCTGCGGTCCGGCCGACATCCCGATTCGATTCGCCACGCTGTATCCGGCCTGTCAGGTCGTCGGCATCGATGCCTCGGCCCCGATGATCCGGCTGGGTGAGCAGGCAGTGAAGCAAGCCGGGCTTGCCGACCGTATCACGCTGAGTTGCGAACGGGTCGATGCCGTCCCTGGTGCCAGGATCGTCGATGCAGCGATGTCCAACAGCCTGCTGCATCATCTGCCGAATCCGTTGCAGCTTTGGCACAAGCTGCGGTTGTTGGTGAAACCCGGTTCGCCGGTGCTGGTGATGGATTTGCTTCGGCCCGATTCGCCGGAAGAGGCGCAAGCCATCGTCGATCGGTATGCTGCGGGCGAGCCGGATATTTTACGCCGGGATTTTTATAATTCCCTGCTGGCCGCGTTCACCGAAGATGAAGTGACGACGCAGCTCGCCCGCATGAATCTCACTCGACTATTGATTGATATCCCCGATGACCGCCATTGGGTGGTCGGCGGCGTCATTTATTGAGCAGGGCGGTGAAGGTCACTCCAACGTGAACAGTGTGACATGTGACTCCATCTATAACAGGAAGTGGGGTGCGAGAGGGTATGTGGTTGAACGCTGTTGTAAGACGACTTCGAAATCACTTCGCGGTAGTTGCGCTAGCGGTCTGTAGTGCCGTCATTCCGATTGGGTGCGACAATCGCGAGACGATCCTCTTGATCGAAAAGCCCACGGAGGTGCTCAGTATAGAGCAGGCACCGTCTTCTTCTGAATCCGCGAACACGAGTGTTCAGCCAGGGAAAGTCATTGCGACTCTGAAGGCAGGTGAAACGGCAAGAGCTATCGGTGTGTATCACGGCACAGACCATGATGCCTTCCACGTCAAACTGGCCGACGGAACTGAGGGGCTGATCCTCGCCGGTGATACCTTCAAAGTGACGTCTCGATGATATGTAGGCCTATGCCGGGGAAGATGAGTCTGTGGAAAGGACCGGCTAGCGACTACTTTTCAGCCTCGATCTCATTCGCACCACGCTGCGCATCACTCAGCAGCCGCTCGACAATCAACCGCATGAAAAAGAAGCCCAGCTTTGGATTCTGGTAGTACAGATGATAAATCATCTCGTCCGTCATCTTATATAACTCGCAGTCGGTCTCACAGATCACGGTCATCGTGCGTGCCCTTGTTGCAGAGAAAAGCCCGATCTCACCGATCAACTCACCGGCCTCGATGTCGTGGCCGACTTCCTGAAGCGTGAGGCGCCCCGCGGCCACGTAGATAATCTCGTGGGCCCTGTCACCTTTTCTGAACAACACTTCACCAGCATAGTGTTTTTTGAGGTGCATATGCGGCAGCAACCATTCCGAAACAGGCGATTCCACGGTGGCCTGTTCGATTTGTTTTGTCAGCCGGAAGATTTCGCTCAGGCGTTTGGCATTCACCGGCAACAGAATGATGTTCAAGAGAAAATCAGGCATCCCAATCAGTTCAATGATGTCGAGATGAGCGTGCATCAGGCCGAAGATGATGAAAAGCACGTTGCTGGCCAAGGACAGTACCCGCAGAGACACCATGTCTTTCTGATAGTGGCTGGCGAGATAAAACGCGCCGCCGAGAAAACCGAGGGCTGTGGCGATGTCAAAGTGCATAGTCCGGCGATTGTTCCGACAGCATTCCTGGTAGCAGATTATGCCATGATGGCTGATATATGGAGGTTGGCTGAAAACGGAAGCGTATCTTAGCTCCGATTGCGCGAAAATGGAATCGGGTGCCAAGGCAGAAGAAAGCCTGGATGGAGTTCAAAGGGTGAACATCCGTACGGATTAGTCCCCGGGGAGGTGCTTGGATTACTCGACGATCCAACGGTGCAGGGTGGCTGGCAAGAAGGCGAGACCGTGCATCTCTACTGGCCAAGTGAGATCTGGTCGCCCGACCATCTGGCGAAACTGAGACAGATTCTCCGGCAACTCGACGGAGCGAACGAACCGGAGATTCAGATCTATGCACTGCCTCATCAGGACTGGAATCAGCAATGGGCGCAGTCGGTGAAACCGTTATGGATCGGGAAGCGGATTGTAATCAGACCCAGTTGGGAGCCGGTGAGTCTGCAGCCGGGCCAGATCGAGATTATCCTCGACCCCAAGCAAGCCTTCGGCACCGGTCACCATGCGACGACTCGGATGCTGCTCGAATGGCTGGAAGAGGTGATTCATGGGGATGAAACGGTGTTGGACGTGGGCAGCGGCAGCGGCATTCTAGCCATGGCGGCGCTGCGGCTGGGTGCGCGGTCCGCTCTCGGCATCGAGTATGATCCCGTGGCGGTCGAGTGTGCGGAAGAGTATGCCAAACAAAACGGGTTTGGGCCGGAGTTGCGCTATATCTGCGGAACGCTTCAGAATGGGGCTGCTTCGGCCCGGCCCGATCTGGTGCTGGCCAACCTCGATCGGCAGACGCTGCTTCAGCTTGCGAATCAGTTAGCCGGTTTGACACGGGCCACATTGATCGTCTCCGGAATCTTGCTCGACCAGCGAGAAGAGGTGGCGGCGGCGCTGACATCCGCGGGTCTCTATCCAGGCAAGCAGCGAGAGCGAGAAGGATGGATTGCCGTGGAATTCCTGCGCAACGAGTCATGTGAAGGAGTTTGAACAAATGAGCAACGGCCGGCCTCTCTATCCACATGTGCATCAGATCAGTGTCTCGGACGGAGGCGTGCCGAAACGGCCGGTGTTCGAGGTGAAAGTCGGCAAGGACGGTGTGGAGGGGGATCGGCAGGAGAACCTGAAATTTCACGGCGGACCAGATCGCGCAGTCTGTCTCTATTCACTCGAATTGATCGAGCGACTGCAGGATGAGGGACGGGGTTGTCCGGCGAGAATCTGACGATTGCGGGGTTGGAGTGGGATCTGGTGAAACCGGGCATCGTGTTGTCCATTGGGCCTGAGCTTCAGCTTGAAGTGACCAGCTACACCTCTCCGTGCAGCAAGAACAGTCGATGGTTTCGGGATCATGATTTCTCTCGGGTTTCACAGAAAACGAATCCCGGTTGGAGTCGTGTCTATGCGAAAGTACTGCGCGAAGGCGTGGCCAGGCCGGGAGACGCGGTGGAAATTGAAACGTGAAGCGTATTTCGTGAAGCGTGAAGCGCAGGGCGGAAAGAGAGAGTCGCATCTGTGTTTGCGAGATACGAAATACGCTTTACGAGTGACGAAGATGATGGACCGCATACTTGAACCGGAATTGATGGATGATCCGTTGCAGGCAGAGGCCTACGCGCACGCGGATTTCGCGAAGGAGAATCAGGGTTTCGTCGAACGATTCCGCGAGTACTTTCCTGATTTTTCAGAAGGCCATGTTCTGGACTTGGGGTGTGGCCCGGCCGACATCCCGATTCGATTCGTAACGCTGTATCCGGCCTGTCAGGTCGTTGGCATTGATGCCTCGGCGCCGATGATCCGGTTGGGTGAGCAGGCCGTGAAGCAAGCCGGGCTTGCCGACCGCATCACGTTGCGTTGCGAACGGATCGATGCCGTCCCTGGTGCCAGGATCGTTGATGCGGCGATGTCCAACAGCCTGCTGCATCATCTGCCGAATCCGTTGCAGTTTTGGCACAAGCTGCGGTTGTTAGTGAAACCCGGTTCGCCGGTGCTGGTGATGGATCTCTTACGTCCCGAGTCGCCCGAAGCCGCGCAGGCGATCGTCGATCAGTATGCCGCGGGCGAGCCGGATATTTTACGCCGGGACTTTTATAATTCCCTGCTGGCCGCGTTCACCGAAGATGAAGTGACGACGCAGCTCGCCCGCATGAATCTCACTCGACTACTGATCGATATCCCCGATGACCGCCATTGGGTAGTCGGCGGCGTCATTTATTGAGCAGGGCGGTGAAGGGCACTTCAACGTGAACAGTGTGACACGTGACTCCATCTATAACAGGAAGTGGGGTGCAAGAGGGTATGTGGTTGAACGCTGTTGCAAGACGACTTCGAAATCACTTCACAGTAGTTGCGCTAGCAGTCTGTAGTGCCGTCATTCCGATTGGGTGCGACAATCGCGAGACGATCCTCTCGATCGAAAAGCCCACGGAGGTGCTCAGCATAGAGCAGGCCCCGTCTTCTTCTGAGTCCGCGAACACGAGTGTTCAGCCAGGGAAAGTCATTGCGACTCTGAAGGCAGGCGAAGCGGCAAGAGCCATCGGCGTGTATCACGGCACGGACCATGATGCTTTCCACGTCAAGCTTGCCGACGGGACCGAGGGGCTGATTCTCGCCGGTGATACCTTCAAAGTGACGTCTCGGTGAGATGCAGGCCTATGCCAGGGAAGATGAGTCTGCGGGGAGGGCGGCTGCTATGAGGATCTCAAACGACTACTTTTCAGCCTCGATCTCATTCGCGCCACGCTGCACATCACTCAGCAGCCGCTCGACAATCAACCGCATAAAAAAGAAGCCCAGCTTCGGATTCTGGTAGTACAGATGATAAATCATCTCATCCGTCATCGTATATAACTCGCAGTCGGTCTCACAGATCACGGTCATTGTGCGTGCCCTTGTTGCAGAGAAAAGCCCGATCTCACCGATCAACTCACCGGCCTCGATGTCGTGGCCGACTTCCTGAAGCGTGAGGCGTCCCGACGCCACGTAGATAATCTCGTGGGCCCTGTCACCTTTTCTGAACAACACTTCACCGGCATGGTGTTTTTTGAGATGCATATGCGGCAGCAGCCATTCCGAAACAGGTGATTCCACGGTGGCCTGTTCGATTTGTTTTGTTAGCCGGAAGATTTCGCTCAGGCGTTTGGCATTCACCGGCAACAGAATGATGTTCAAGAGAAAATCAGGCATCCCAATCAGTTCAATGATATCGAGATGAGCGTGCATCAGGCCGAAGATGATGAACAGCACGTTACTGGCCAAGGACAGCACCCGCAGAGACACCATGTCTTTCTGATAGTGGCTGGCGAGATAAAACGCGCCGCCGAGAAATCCGAGGGCTGTGGCGATGTCAAAATGCATAGTCCGACGATTGTTCCGACAGCATTCCTGGTAGCAGGTTATGCCATGATAGCTGATATATAGAGGTTATTGGACGAAAACGGAGGCGTATCTTAGCTCCGATTGCGCGAAAATGGAATCGGGTGCCAAGGCAGAAGAAAGCCTGGATGGAGTTCAAAGGGTGAACATCCGTACGGATTAGTCC
>JABMDE010000087.1:0-1995 GCA_015904055.1 Nitrospira sp.
GACACAATCCACCGGCGTCCCGTTCACCGAGAAGGTGCGCGGCGCAAGACGATGGACCCGCAAGGGTTTGTGCAATGTCACCGCATGCGCCACCGCCGTGCGCTCTCGGTCTGGGGCCACCATCCACACTTCGCCGATGGCAGAAAGCGCCTTCGCCAGGGCTTGGATCCCCGGCGACTGAATACCGTCATCGTTGGTGACGAGGATACGCATCACTCACTCGCAACAAAAAAAGCTGCGCGAGGCAGCTCGTTGTTTCAAGACTAACGTCGGAGCCGAGTCTTCGACTTTCTGCTTCGTCTCAGTCCTCAGCACTCGACATTCAGCACTGTATGTTATTGGTCGGGGCGGCGGGATTTGAACCCACGACCACTCGCACCCCAAGCGAGTACGCTACCGGGCTGCGCTACGCCCCGACTCGGTTCAGATTTCACGACTGGCGGTATTGTCCCTTGCAGAGCCATGGAAAGGCAATGGGGAAACATGCCTTCTTACCGCGCATGCGTATCGATAATTTTCAAAATGGCCTGGAGATCACCCCTCAGTTTCTTGGCCATCTCCTTCGGACGCAACGGCCGAGAAGAGGCCCGACCACGCCTCACCCAATATCGCTTCACGCCTTCCAGCGTATGTCCTTCATCATAGAGCATGCGCTTGATCTCCAATGCCATTTCAATATCCCGCTGCACATAGAGACGCTGATTTCCTCGGCTTTTCTTGGGTTTCAGAAAGCTGAACTGTGATTCCCAGAAACGAAGCACATAGGCGGGAAGTTCGGTCAGCTGGCTGACTTCCCCGATTTTATAGAAAACCTTGCTACCCAGCCTGGGTGCTATTCCCATGACCGGTCCTCATAGTGCAGTCGATGACGTGGGTGCAGCAGCCTGTTAAGAATTGACGTACTTCTTAAAAACCTGGCTTGGTCGAAACGTAACAACACGACGAGGCGTAATTCCAATTTCCTCTCCGGTCCGAGGATTGCGGCCCTTACGGGCGCCCTTGCTCCGTACAACAAAATTTCCGAATCCCGCAATCTTGACCGATTCTCCCTTTTGCAAGACCGCCTTCAACATATTCAGGACAAGTTCGACAATGTCAGCGGCTTCATTTTTTGAAATGCCCACCTGCTTAAAAATTTCGTTCGCGATATCGGCCTTCCTCATGCGATCCCCCCTACACGCTCACCGGCCAGTATGGCGCCCATCCAAAAATCCCCTATCGTATTACAACGAGTTCTGCTTAAGTTACGTGAGGTTATGAATCCTGTCAAGAATAAATTGGGCCGATCCTCGTCGCATGCTGTTATTTTTTTGTGAGCAGCTTGTATTCGATACTGTCTGCGAGGGCCTGCCAAGTGGCCTCGATGATGTTCTCTGAGACCCCGACTGTTCCCCACTTGTCTTTGTGGTCTCCCGATTCGATCAGAACACGGACCTTGGATTCAGTGCCTTTATTCGCCGCCAATACACGTACTTTATAGTCGAGCAGTTTGACTTCCTTGAGCTAAGACTTACGCAGGGCATGATCCAGCGCATTGACCGGCCCGGCTCCCACGGCAGCCGTATGTTCCACCGCATCGCCGACCTTGACCATGACTCGCTTCCGATAGCGGAGCACCGTTGTCCTGTTTCTTTTCAACGATAACGCGGAACCCCAGGAGTTGAAAGGCGGGCGTATGACTCCCCATTGCTTTCCGCATGAGTAGCTCGAACGATCCTTCCGCCCCTTCAAACTGATAACCCTGGCTTTCACGCTCCTTGAGGGTTTCGATAAGCTCCTGCACCTTGGAGTGATCTTTTGAAAGCGTAATGCCATAGGCCTCGATCTTATCCAAGAGGCCGCTGCGCCCAGCGTAATCGGACACCAACACACGCTGCCGATTGCCGACCTTCACCGGATCGACGTGTTCATAGGTCGCCGGGTTCTTCAGCACGGCATGGATATGCACCCCGCCCTTGTGCGCGAAGGCTGAATCGCCGACATAGGGCTGATGCT
>JABMDE010000087.1:2115-23075 GCA_015904055.1 Nitrospira sp.
ACATAGACAAAATCTTTCTTGGCGCATTCTGCCAATGTCATAGCCGCCTTTGCGCGGAGATCTCCAGCTGCAAGCTGATCAGAATCCACTGCATCGAGACCGGCACAAATCCCGGCGCCCCGCTGCACATCGCTCGTGGCCACAACCGCACCCTTGATACGATACTTTTCCGGCAGGCTCGGCCACATGACAGCCCGCCCTTCACCCCACAACCACACACAGTTCGCCGGTTTCTTGCCTGCAGCGACCCGTTCATCATTCACGGGATGATCACGCAAAATCAGGTGCGCGGCGTCCATGAGTTTTCTGAGTATGTCGGCGCCGTCACCGGTCGGTAACGCCTCTGCAATGGACCGACCGAGGACTGTCTTGGGATCGACGCAGACCGCCCGTGACTTTCCATTGACCCATACCATGAGATGGCGATGACCCGCTCCGGGATAAAACTGGATGGTCTCGGACCCAAGCTGTTCGTTGATCGCCTCGATCAATTCACGAGCCTCTTCCGTATCGATCAACCCGGCCGTCGCATCGTCCAATATCACATGGGCGCCCAATTTCTTGATCTCGCCGCCGGTCTTCCCGCCTTCAGGCCTCACGGTCACCATCGTGCACCGGTACGCAACATCATGTTCCGCGACAGAGACCCCCAAGCTGGCCGCTTCTAGCGGACCCGGCCCTTGATAATATTTCTTTGGGTCATAGCCAAGAATTGCCGTACTGCTCAATCCGCTTCCATAGAGCAGGCCGTCAGCGGGGATCACAAGCCGTCCAAGCTCTCCACTCTGGGCGAGCCGGTCGAGATGGGGGGTTGAGGAGGCCTGAAGTGGTGTGCGGCCGCCCAGTTCTTGCCGAGGCTGGTCGGCCATTCCACCGGCATGCAGGATCACATATTTCATCAGGTCTGCACCATCCTCACATCCGCAAGAGACGTGCGACATCCTCACGTGTCGCCTTCACCGTCAACGGTTGTTTCGACACGCTGATTGCGGTATCGGCATCTTTCAAGCCATGCCCGGTCAGGGTGCATACCACCGTCTCGCCTTCTCGCAACATCCCGGCCCGATGCAATTTGGCCACCCCTGCAACCGATGCCGCAGAAGCCGGCTCGCAAAAGACACCCTCTGTAGCCGCCACTGCGGTATAGGCCTGCAAGATTTCTTCATCGGTCACCATATCGATCGCGCCGGAGGATTCCTCGACCGCCCGCAGCGCCGCCGACCAACTAGCCGGGTTTCCAATGCGAATCGCCGTCGCCACCGTCTGTGGCTCCTCCACGATCTTTCCCAGCACAATCGGAGCCGCACCGGCAGCTTGAAATCCCATCATGCGCGGACGTTTCGTCGTTTGATTCGCCGCGTGATATTCTTGATACCCTTTCCAGTAGGCCGTAATGTTCCCCGCATTGCCAACCGGCAGCACATGGACCGTCGGCGCGTCACCGAGTTGATCGCACACCTCGAACGCGGCCGTCTTCTGGCCTTCGATCCGGAATGGATTCAGAGAATTCACCAACTCGATATGATGGACGGCTGATAGATCCTTGACAAGCGTAAGCGCCTGATCGAAGTTCCCTTCGATTTGAATCACCGTGGCTTGATGCATCATCGCTTGGGAAAGCTTTCCCATCGCAATCTTACCGGCGGGAATCAGTACATAGACGGCCAACCCCGCACGGGCGCCATAAGCGGCGGCAGCAGCAGATGTGTTGCCGGTCGAAGCGCACATCACGGCCCGTGCGCCCTGTTCGACCGCCTTCGAGATAGCCATCGTCATGCCGCGGTCTTTGAACGAGCCGGTTGGATTCATGCCCTCGAATTTGAGGTGCAGGTCAACCCCGGGTGCAATCGCCTGAGCCAGCCGCGCCGCTCGAATGAGCGGCGTATTACCTTCCGCCAAGCTGATGACCGGCGTCTTCTCTGAGACGGGAAGAAACTTGCGATATTCCTCAATAATGCCGCGCCAGCGATTCATCCGATCACTCGTCCATTCACTCGTCTTGGCCTTCCACTCGAATAAGTGTCGCAGGTTCTGACACGAAGGCTTTGCGGTTGATGTCGCGCAGCGCCGTTTGCACATCGCGCTCTTTGGCCATGTGCGTCTTGATCACCACCGGCACCGTTTGCCCTTCCCGGCGTCCCTGCTGCAACATCGACGAAATACTGATGCCGCAACGGCCCAACTCACCGGCAATCTGCGCCAAGACGCCGGGACGATCGACAACCATGAATCGCAGATAGTAGAGCGAACTGATTTCCTCTATCGGTTTCATGCGCAACGGCCGACGCTGATCCTGGCGAAACGACGCAACCGGCACACGGCCGACTGCGCCCTTGAGCAGATTTCGACCGATGGCGATCACGTCACTCACCACGGCGCTCCCGGTCGGCATCGATCCGGCCCCGCGGCCGTACAACACGACGTCGCCGACTGCGTCGCCGACCAACTGAATGGCGTTGTAGACACCGTCGACCTGCGCGATAGGCGACACCGACGGCACCATCGTGGGGTGCACACGGGCTTCCACTTCGCCGTCCGCAAACTTCGCAATGCCCAGCAGTTTGATCGTAAAGCCAAACTCCTTCGCATAGGCGATGTCGGTTGGCGTGATATGCGTAATCCCTTCGGTATAGATTTCCTTGCAATTGACCGGCGTACCGTAGGCCAAGCTGACAAGAATGGCCAGTTTATGCGCCGAATCGATTCCCGCCACGTCGAAGGTCGGATCTGCTTCGGCGTATCCGGCTTGCTGTGCATCCTTGAGTACCGACTCGAAACTCTCGCCCTCGCGGGTCATCCTCGACAAAATATAATTCGACGTCCCGTTGATGATGCCGTAGATGGATTCGATCGTATTGCCTGCAAGGCCTTCCGTGAGCGCCCGAACGACGGGAATCCCGCCACCCACGCTGGCTTCGAATCCCACATCGACACCCTGGCGTGACGCGGCCTCAAAAATCTCTTCTCCGTGGAGAGCCAGAAGCGCCTTGTTCGCCGTCACCACCTGCTTGCCCGCCGCCATCGCCTCCAGAATGACGCGTTTGGCGGTGTCGTATCCGCCGATCAATTCAATGACGACATCCACGGCAGGATCGTGAATCACCTGCTTCGCATCGGTCGTCAGAATCCCCGATGGCAGCAGGACTCCGCGATCCCGCGTGATATCCAAATCGGCAATGCGAATCAGTTCAACCGGCACACCGACCCGGCGGCGAATGAGCGCCGCGTTGTCGAGCAGAACCTTCGCGACGCCAGTCCCCACCGTGCCGAATCCGATGATGCCGACCCCGATGCGAGACGTCATTCTTCCGCTCCGTCGAGTTTGAGCGTTTTGCGAATCCCCCTCACGGCTTGGCGCGTGCGATGCTCATTTTCCACCAGCCCGAACCGTACATACTCATCCCCACCTTCACCGAAGCCGATCCCGGGAGAAACCGCAACTTTCGCTTCCTTGAGCAGGAGTTTTGAAAATTCCAGGGACCCCATATGGCGATAGGGAAGAGGAATGTGCGCCCACACGAACATCGTGGCCATCGGCTTCGCCACCCGCCAGCCGATACGATTCAATCCACCGACGAGTACGTCACGCCGTTTCTGATAGCGCAAGACCGTCTCCTTGACGCATTCCTGCGGTCCGTTCAACGCGATCACGCTGGCGATTTGAATGGGCTGAAAAATACCGTAGTCCAAATAGCTCTTGATCTTCGCCAGCGCACCCACGACCTCACGATTGCCCACACAAAATCCCACGCGCCAGCCAGGCATGTTGTACGCTTTGGAGAGGGTATAGAACTCCACTCCGATGTCCTTCGCACCCGGCACTTGCAGAAAACTCGGCGCTTTGTAGCCGTCGAACACCAGATCGGCATACGCCAGATCATGGATAACAATGACGTTGTGCTCCTTGGCAAACGCCACGATCTTTTTGAAAAACTCGAGGTCCACCACAGCGGTGGTCGGGTTGTGCGGGAAATTGATGACGAGAATTTTCGGGCGCGGAAACGTCTGGCGATAGACACGCGTCAAATCTTCAAAGAAATCGCTGTCCTGGCGCAGCTCAATTCCACGCACCTCACCGCCCGCTATGATGAAGCTATACATGTGGATCGGATAGGTCGGCGTTGGAGTCAACACTACATCGCCGGGACCGATTGTGGCCAAGGCCAGGTGGGCCAGCCCCTCCTTGGACCCGATGGTGACGATGGCTTCCGTCTCAGGATCCAGATCCACATTGTAATTTCGCTTATACCATCCGCAGATTGCATGCCGGAGCTTGGTGATCCCGCGTGAAGCGGAATAGCGATGGTTCTTGCTCTTCCGGGTTGCCTCGATCATCTTCTCGACGATGTGCGTCGGCGTCGGCTGGTCCGGATTGCCCATGCCGAAGTCAATGATATCTTCGCCGCGCTGCCGAGCATCAAGCTTGAGCGATTGCACTTGTGCAAAAACATACGGAGGAAGTCGCTTGATTCGATAAAACCCGTCGCCTAGCCCCATGACCCTCCTCTGACTTTCTCGGTGATCCTCAACGTGTTCTCTTGGTCACTTCACTAAAGAGCCGCGTGAGAGGCCTATTCTAATGGAGGGCTCCAGTCGAGTCAATTTGCCCCGTGATTCTGTGGAGTTCTGAGTTCATCGCCCTCTAACCCCGGCCAGCCGGTTTGGGTTCACTGTGCACGAGTCTGTTCTTGCTCCCTCTCTCTTCTTTCTGCTACTAATATCGGACGGTATTACCTCGTTTTTGCCTTTTTTTTCTTGTACTTCACAGACAGGATGGAGGACTCGTGGCCCGGCTGGGTGTCAATATCGATCATGTGGCAACTTTGCGACAAGCGCGAGGAGGGAACGATCCTGATCCGTTAGCTGCCGCTATTCTTGCCGAACTTGCCGGTGCAGATGGACTTGTCGTCCATCTGCGCGAAGACCGCCGGCACATTCAAGACCGGGACCTTCAGCTCCTGCGTGACATCATCCGCACAAAACTCGATCTGGAAATGGCGGCAGACGACGCGATGACCAAAATCGCACTCACGGTCAAACCGGATCTGGTCACCCTTGTACCGGAAAAACGGCAGGAACTCACAACCGAGGGTGGATTGGACGTGGCGGGACAACGCGAGCAGATCCAGAAAATTATTACGCTCTTGCACGAAGGCGGAATCCCGGTCAGCGTCTTTGTCGAACCCGACTTCAATCAGATCAAGGCTGCGCATAAGGTGTCGGCGGATTTCGTGGAGCTGCATACTGGCCGCTATGCGAACGCCACCCGCTCCAAGGAGGCCGACGCAGAATTCGAGGCCATCACCCAAGCAGCCAAGCTCGCATATAAACTGGGCATCGGCGTCAACGCCGGGCACGGATTGAATTATCGCAACATCAAGCGCTTAACCCATATTCCTGAAATCGTCGAATACAATATTGGGTTCGGCCATGCCGGAATCATTGCAGGCTCTGTCGGCAAAACCGGCGCGGCAGCTATGGCTGCGCGAGCGGCCCTTCGAATCGGAGCCGGGCTGGTGACCGTCGCAGTCCCTTCCAGCGTCAACGACGTGTTGGAGGCAAAACTGCTGGAGGCCATGACCATCCCGATGCCGGAAACCAAATCGCGAACCTTTGCGCGCACGGCATTCGACCGGCTCACCGCCTTTATCGCCGCCAGAACTGCGATTGCGATCGGCCCTGGGTTATCAACCCATCCGGAAACGGTCGAATTAGTGCAAGCCCTGACCAAACAACTCGATCGTCCTGCTGTCCTGGATGCCGATGCTCTGAATGCGCTGGCCGGCCGCGCATCGATGCTCACAGCATGTAACACGCCTCCGATTCTTACGCCCCATCCTGGTGAGATGGCCCGGCTGGAAACCGACGCGACGCCCCAGACGGTCAATGCCAATCGAATCGACACTGCCTCCAGGTTTGCACGGGAACGGGGAGTATTCATTGTCCTGAAAGGCGCCCGAACCGTAGTCGCAAGGCCGGACGGAACTGCGGCAATTTGTCCGACCGGGAATCCCGGAATGGCAACAGCAGGAACAGGTGACGTCTTAACCGGCATGATCGTGGGATTGTTAGCCCAAGGCCTGTCACCATGGGACGCCGCCTGTACAGCGACCTACCTGCATGGGTGTGCCGGAGATTTAGCCGCAGCTGAAAAGGGACAGGCAGGACTGATCGCAGGAGACTTGATTGAGCAGATACCTTTTGCCAGCAAGATGATCCATGAAACCTAACCGAGCAAGATCCCGCGCGAGAAAGAGCGATCAAGTACGGAAGGCAGGGCGGAGAGCGGCTGCCGATTCACCTGAGGTTGTGCTCACCTCCCTTGCTGCAACTGAATCGCTTGGCCGTGCTATTGGCCGTGCTCTCACAGGAGGAAACGTGCTGGCATTGATCGGTGGATTAGGTGCCGGCAAAACCTCCATGGTCCGCGGCATCGCAACCGGCCTCGACGCGCCGCCCGATTCTGTCAGCAGTCCCACTTTCGTATTGGTACATGAATACCGAGCCCGTCTTCCCCTGATTCATGTCGATCTGTACCGGCTGCACAGCGACGCAGACATCGAATCGATCGGACTTACAGACTATTTCACCGACCGAACGGTTGTGGCCATCGAGTGGGCCGACCGGTTTCCCGCCTTGCTTCCGGAAGACCGGCTGGAAGTGTGGTTGACCCACCGAAGTCCGGCTACCCGGATCGTGCGGTTCACCGCGAAGGGACCGCATTCTCGCTCGTTGCTGGCCCGCATCGATCAAGCCCGTCGCTTGGCCAAACGCCCACCGGCTTCGCAGACGCGAAAGGCCACCGGCCCAAGAAAGGCTTCGACTCGATGATTCGTTTGAGTATCGTCGGCATTCTTTTGCTGCTCTCGCTGGCCTTCTTTCTTCAAAACCAGGAGCAAGAAGTCACCCTTCGATACTTTTTCGGATTACTGGAGGCCTCGACGCCTGTGTACAAACCCATCATGGCCGGCTTTGTGGTTGGCCTCTTGGTTGCAGTGATTTTACTGTTTCCTCCATGGGTACGTGGCCGTATCGAGCTCAGACGAAAAACGAAGGCGCTGCAAGAAGCCGAAGTAGACCTCGAGCGACTTCGTCAGTCCGTCCAGAACGCCTCCGACCGTCTCCCGGCATCACCGGGGCCTTCACAGGGCGTCACGGATGATTGACCAGGACGCAAGCCCCCTCATGCGGCAGTATCGGGACATCAAGCGGGGCTATCCGCAGGCTATCCTGTTTTTTCGCGTCGGAGACTTTTATGAAATGTTTTACGAAGACGCGCAAGTAGCCTCACGTCTCCTTTCTATCGCACTCACATCCCGAGATAAGCACAATCCCGATCCAATCCCCCTTTGCGGGGTTCCCTATCATGCTGCGACCGGATACATCGCCAAGCTGCTCAAGACAGGACGAACGGTGGCGCTTTGTGAGCAAGTTGAAGATCCCAAACTGGCCAAGGGGCTGGTGCGCCGTGAAGTCGTGCGTCTCTATACACCCGGGACTCTCGTCGATACGGAGCTGCTTTCCCCGGCCGAATCGAATTATCTTGCGGCGCTGTCTCTCCAACCGGTATCGGCACAGCCGACGGTAATCGGACTGGCGGCGATTGACGTCTCCACCGGTGAGTTCTGGGTGACGGAATTACACGGCCCACAGGCGGCGGCGCTCGCACTCGATGAGCTCGCAAGGCTTGACCCTCGCGAGGTGTTATTCCCGGCCGGACTGGGCCATGACACGACGGTGTGGCTTGATCAGATCAAAGGAACCCGTGTGTGTGAACGACCAGCCGCTTCATTCGATCGACGCCAGAGTGCGAGATCTTTGCTGGACCAATTCCGTGTTCAGTCGCTTGATGCGTTCGGGTGCGCAGATCTAACCGTCGGCCTGGAAGCGGCCGGCGCTGTCTTGCATTACTTTCGTGAAACGCAACCGGCTGCCCCGCTGGACCATATTCGGCGAATGACGGTTCGCAGAAGTCATGACGCCATGCATCTGGACGCCGCCACCCTTCGCAATTTGGAAATCGACAGCGCGCAGGAATCGCCCTGTACTGCTCTCGCAGCCGTGCTGGACCGTACGGTCACGGCCATGGGCAGCCGGCTGCTGCGACAATGGCTGATCAGACCGTTGATTCAATGCGAACCGATCCGCGCCAGACTGGACGCGGTGGGAGAATTGAAGGACCGCCTGGAGGAACGTGTGGCCTTGCGCGCCGCACTGCGTGAGGTGCAGGATATCGCGCGGCTTGGCAGCCGTATCGTATTGGGCTATGCAGGCCCCCGCGAACTCCTTGCCTTGAAGCAATCCCTGTCCGTGTTGCCTGAAATCGCATCCAGACTTGCGTCGCTTCAGAGTGCATTGCTCGTCGAGGCCCGCTCGTCGTGGGATGACGGACGCGATTTGTACGAGATCATCGAGCGCGCCATCCAGCCCGACGCGCCTCCATCCGTTCGCGATGGCAATGTCATCAGAGACGGCTACCATGCCGGCATCGATGAACTGCGCAAAGCAAGCAAAGAAGGGAAACAATGGATCGCCGGGATTGAACGCAACGAGCGTGAACGTACCGGCATCGACTCACTGAAAGTCAGATACAACCAGGTGTTTGGCTACTACATCGAGGTGACGAAGGCCAATCTCGGCCGCGTTCCGTCCGACTACATCCGCAAACAAACTCTCGTCAATGCCGAGCGGTTCATGACTCCTGAACTGAAAACGCTCGAAGAACAAGTGACCGGTGCAGAGGCCAGGTTGCTGGCGCTTGAGCAAGACATCTTCGCTCAACTCCGTGGGCGTTTGGCACAAGACGCCCCTCGTCTGGATGCCATGGCACGCAACCTGTCGTTGATCGATGTCGTCGCTGGTCTTGCCGAAACCGCCGCGTTGAGTCGTTACACGAGGCCAGAGGTGGATGAGAGCGGCAGCATCGCCATCCGCAACGGACGCCATCCCGTAGTTGAACAACTTCGCGACGATCGCGCATTCGTTCCCAATGATACGATCTTGGATCTGAACAACAACCGCCTGCTGATCTTAACCGGACCCAATATGGCGGGTAAAAGCACCTACCTTCGACAGGTCGCCCTGATCGTCCTCATGGCCCAAATCGGCAGTTTTGTCCCGGCGGCCAGCGCGCAGATCGGACTGGTGGACCGCATCTTTACCCGCGTGGGCGCTTCGGACAATCTGGCCGGGGGTCTGAGCACTTTTATGGTGGAGATGGTGGAAACTGCGAACATTCTCAATAGCGCCTCTCAGCGAAGCCTGATTCTATTGGATGAGATTGGCCGTGGCACCAGTACGTATGATGGCCTCAGCATCGCGTGGGCAGTGGCGGAACACATTCAGGACCGGACATGTCTGGGCGCGCGTACCCTGTTTGCCACGCACTACCATGAGATGGTGCAGCTGGAGTATCAGCGCGAAGGAATCAAAAACTATCGGGTCGCGGTCCAAGAGCGCGACGGAGACGTAGTCTTTCTCCGTAAAATTGTCGCGGGAGGGGCCGACCGGAGCTACGGTATTCACGTGGCCAAACTGCGGGTCGCGGTCCAAGAGCGCGACGGAGACGTAGTCTTTCTCCGTAAAATTGTCGCGGGAGGGGCCGACCGGAGCTACGGTATTCACGTGGCCAAACTGGCAGGGCTCCCCGGATCTGTGATCGAACGGGCGCAAGCGGTCCTGACACAGCTGGAACAGCCGGAATCTTCCATCGCAGGATCAGTCCGAGAACAACCCAATCAGGCAATTCCCCCCCTGCCACAACCCCATCCTGTGATCGAGGAAGTTAAACAGATCGACCTGTTTTCCATGACACCACTTGATGCACTCAACCGCCTGGCTGAACTGCAACGCATGGTCCAACCGGATGACGGCCGCCATGAAAAAAGAACGGCGGCCACTCCCAGTCAGGAATGACCGCCGCTCAATCGATTCAACCGAGAAATCAGTGGGCTTGGTTATACTGTGCCGTTGCGGGAATCATCCCGCCGATGGCTTTCCCCCCCGGGATCATTACATCGTACTGCATACCGACATTGGATCCATCCGGACTCACCTGTGACGTGGTAAGCCCACGCTTCGCCGCCACACACGCTGCATCATTTTCGCTCTTTCCGGCACATTCCTTAAACTGAAGCGCGGCAATACTCAGCGGTTTGCCAATAGTCCCGGCCACCTCAGGGAGTTTCTTGACCGAGGAAATCACCCGGTGATTTTGTTCAGTTTCTGTGGCGACAAACTCGACGAGATCCGTTGTGCTGCCCGGAGGTACTTCTTTCGCTGCTGCCGGTCCCGCATGCGGGCGGCCCATTTTCTTCAACTCGCCCCACGCGCCCTTGTCCGCATAAAACTTCAAGGTCTTGCCGGGATGGACCTTTTGCCAGAACAACCCGCTTTCGGCCTGTCCGCCATATACGGATACATTGATCCAGACCGCTTCATCATAGGGATCGAGCACGATCACACGACCCTGAATCGTCGTGGGCTTGCTCATGTCCCCCCACTCGAACCGCTCTTGGAATGATTCAATTGCCAGTGCCGTGGAAGCCATGCCGGCTACTAATGCCAGAGCTGCTATTGCGGCTCCGCCTTGTTTCTGCAGCGTCATCATTACGTCCTCCTTCAACAACATGCGAGGATAGATTAATTGGCTCGTCGCTATGCCTTAATCGCCTTTGATCACCTTGAAACCGGTGATCGTTCGTCCGTCCAATGTCACTTCCATTGCCACAAGTTCTTGTGACGCCTTGATGATTTGATCCATCAGGGCCTTATCCTTCACAGCTAACCGCACCGTCGTAGCCGCGTGGTACCAGCCGGAATACGCGTTATTTTTTTCAGTGCCGCCGGCAAATCCCCAGGCGCAGCAGCTCAATAACGGATCGGGTGGTTTCACATCCAGCATCGTCGATGAGCGCCCCGCCGGTGTACCGGATGCCGGCTCTCCTGTATTCCAATACTGAATCCCGAACAGCAATTCTCCGTCCGGATTATCCGCCCATTGCGACCACACACGGCCTTGGAGCGTCTTCACGGCTTCCGCCTTGAGTGGTTTTCCACCGACGATCGCATCGGCCAGACCTATTTTTTCGATCGCACCGGCAGCCAAGGCAGATTCGGCCGCCAGCAAGCCGACGGCGGAGAACAGCGCGACTGCGGCTAGAACGATTGTCCTTTTCATACCTCGTCCCTCCTTCGTACAAGAGTTAAAGACAAAGCCCGTAATCTTTTGAACAGCAATCATAATTCAGGCATGTTCTACGCGAGACCACCGACTGGGGCAGCGTATCACACCCCGTTGAATATCTTTCCTTCGTCGCTCCGCCACGTGTCCGTATATTCTGTCAGGACAACGGACTTGAAACGGTACTGAATCGGGCATTTTATGTCAAGAAAATGTTTGTCGCCCGATGTGGCGCACTATACCGCCATGAGATTATGCAAATCAATCGGTTGTACGCCCAACTCCCTACTGCAACGCTGCTACCTGACGAGACGAGAGCGGGCCTAAGGCAGTAATCGCCATCGTACCCGGCGCGAATAACTCCTGCGCAACGTGCGCAACGCGCTGTCCCGTGACGGCATCGATGTCCGACAGCATCTCTTCGAGACTCGTATGGCCCCCCGTGATCAGCTCATCCTTCGCCAACTTGTTCATACGGCTATGCGAACTCTCCAGGCTTAGCATCAGACTGCCTTTCATCTGGTCCTTAGTCCGCTTGAGTTCCGCCCGCTCGATGCCGCGCGCCGCCATTTTCCTGACTTCACGCCGGATCAAATCCAGCACACGTTCTACTTCTTGTGCGCGGGTTCCGGCATAGACCGTCATCGTGCCCCCATCCGAATAGCCGGACAAAAACGAATAAATCGAGTAGGCCAACCCACGCTTTTCACGAATCTCCTGAAAAAGGCGTGAACTGACGCTTCCGCCCAGTACGCTGTTCAGCACATAGGCCGCATAGCGGTCTTTGTGGCCTGCCGGAATTCCCTTCAGTCCGACACACAGGTGAACCTGTTCCAACGACTTCCGTTTGGTTACGACGCCGCCACAGATGTCCGGCGGCCAACGCCTGCGCGGCTCGGCACTCACGGACTGACGATGCCGCCCGAATGTACGGGCCATCGTCTGTTCAAGACGACGCTGGTCGAAGTTTCCTGCAACTGCGAGTACCATTTCCTGAGGTCGGTAGTGAGTCCCGACATAGTCCAGGAGATCATCCCTCCTCAGTTTCGCAATCGTCGGTTCCTGCCCAAGAATCGGCCGGCTTAAGGGATGGCGGCCCATCACAAGCCCTGTGTGCAGTTCTTGGACCAAGTCCTCGGGATCGTCTTGAACCATGCGGATTTCTTCAAGCACCACCTGCTTTTCTTTCTCAATCTCTTTCGACCCAAATCGGGATCGGTGGAACAGGTCCGAGAGTAGGTTCAACGCTTTCGGCAGATGCTGATCGAGCACTTTGACATAAAAGGTGGTCGTCTCACGCGTGGTGAAGGCGTTCATCTCACCCCCAAGCGCGTCGATTTCTCGCGAGATATCGGTGGCCGACCGAGTGGCCGTCCCCTTGAAAAACATATGTTCAATGAAGTGGGAATACCCCGCCTGCGCGGGGCTTTCGTCGCGGGAGCCGGCATTCACCCACATGCCGACCGTGACAGACTTGAGCGTCGGGATCTGCTCGGTGACTAAGCGAATCCCATTGTCGAGAATACGTTTGCGGTACAAGGGAATTACCCGCCCGCTTGATCCTTTGCACCGCCTTCGGCCGGTGCCGGCATGGTTTCTTTTCGGCTGAGCCGGATCTTGCCTTGCTTGTCGATCTCCAGCACCTTCACAAGGATTTGATCGCCTTCGGCCACTTCGTCAGACACCGCCTTGACGCGATGGTGCGCCAACTGCGAGATATGAACCAATCCGTCCGTTCCCGGCAGCACTTCGACGAAAGCGCCGAAGTCCATGATCTTCCGGACTGTGCCCATATACACTTTCCCGATTTCAACTTCCTCGGTCAGACGGCCGATGATATCTTTGGCCTTCTGCAACGATACTTCATCAGCGGAGGCAATGGTGACAATTCCGGTATCCTCAATGTTGATCTTGACCCCGCAATCGGCCTGAATGCCGCGGATCGTTTTTCCGCCCTGGCCGATGATGTCCCGAATCTTGTCTTGTTTGACCTTCATCGTATAAATACGCGGTGCAAACGGCGACAGATTTTCACGCGCGCCCGTGAGCGCTTTGGCCATATGGCTCAGAATATGAAGCCGGCCTGCGCGAGCCTGTTCCAAGGCCTGCTGCATGAGCGCCATGGTGATACCACCAATCTTGATGTCCATCTGCAAGGCCGTAACGCCGTTCTTGGTCCCACACACTTTGAAATCCATGTCGCCGAGATGGTCTTCCAATCCGAGAATATCGGACAGGATCATCACACCGTTCCCTTCCTTGATCAATCCCATGGCAATACCGGCAACCGGTTCCTTGATCGGAACGCCCGCATCCATCATCGCCAGCGTACCGCCGCAGACCGTCGCCATCGAGGACGAGCCGTTGGACTCTAGGATCTCCGAGACAATGCGAAGGGTGTACGGGAAAATGTCTTTGCCGGGAATGACCGGCTTCAATGCCCGTTCGGCCAATGCACCATGCCCGACTTCCCGCCGGCCTGGTGACCTGAGCGGGCGCGCTTCCCCGACACTGAAGGGCGGGAAATTATAGTGAAGCATGAAGGTCCGCATGTACTCGCCTTCCAACGCATCGATGCGCTGTTCGTCGTCGGTGGTGCCCAGCGTGACCACGGCGAGACTCTGCGTTTCACCACGCGTGAAGAGTGCCGATCCATGCGTGCGCGGCAGTACGCCCACTTCACAAGTAATCGGCCGGATGTCCGAAGGGCCTCGGCCGTCCGCACGAGAACCCTTTTCGAGAATCATGTTCCGGACTTCCGTGTACTCCAGTCCATGAAACACGATCTTGATGTGCCGTTCACTCGTGGAGACCTCCGGATTCTTGAGCTTTTCGACTGCCTCCGCCATCACCTGATCCAACCGTTCCTGGCGCGCCGCCTTGTTGGGAATCATGATCGCATCACGAATAGGCTGCGCGACCATGTCTTTCACCTTCGCCGCGAGCGTCGGATCGATCGCTTCGACCTTCACTTCACGCTTCTTGTTTCCGACTTTCTTGGCCAACTCAGTAATTTTGGCCACGATCTTCTTGATTTCGGCATGCGCCAATTCAAGCGCTTGCAGCATCGTCGCTTCCGGCAATTCGTTCGCCCCTGCTTCGACCATCATGATGGCATCAGCGGTGCCTGCGACGACCAGATGCAACTCGCTCTTCTCCATGGTTTCAAGGTCGGGGTTCACGATGAACTGCCCGTTGACCCTGCCGATCTTGACGCCAGCAACCGGACCTTGAAACGGGATGTTCGAGATGGAGAGCGCGGCGGAAGCGGCTGTGATGCTGATGACGTCGGACGTGCCGGTTTTGTCGGCGGACAGCACCGACGCGATCACTTGGGTCTCGAAATAATACCCTTCGGGGAACAGCGGGCGAAGCGGGCGATCGATCAAGCGGCTGGTAAGAACCTCCTTCTCCGACGGCCGCCCTTCACGCTTGAAATACCCCCCTGGTATTTTTCCAGCCGCGTACGTTTTCTCCTGATAATCGACTGTGAGTGGAAGAAAATCGATGCCCGGCTTGGCCGTCTGCGCAGCCACCGCGGTTGCCAAGATCACCGTATCTCCGTAGGAGGCCCAGATCGATCCGTCTGCTTGTTTAGCGACACGGCCGGTTTCAAGCCGGAGTATCCGTCCAGCTATCTCGATCTCAACTGTTTGTACCATCTAGGGGTCTCCTCTGTTAGGTCCCACAGATGCCCACAGAGATAGGCTCACCAGCACGAGTGGAGGATGTGAGTGCATGAGTCATTCGCCATGCGAGAATACTCATCATTCGCCACTCACGACTGACAACGGCTTGTCAGTGAGCATATGTCCGTGTTCACCTGTGCGACGTCCGTTTCATGCCGCCGCGGGCGGCGCCGGGCCGCGCAGTGCGCAGCCTACTTGCGGATGCCGAGCCGATCAATAATGGCCCGATATCGCGCGTCATCAATACCACGGAGATAGTCCAGCAACCGACGTCTCCGTCCAACCAGTTGCAGCAACCCCCGACGGGAATGGTGATCCTTCTTGTGCGTTTTAAAATGTTCCGTGAGATACGTGATGCGGTTGGTCAACACCGCAATCTGGACTTCCGGAGATCCGGAGTCCGTCTCGTGCTGCCGATATTCCTTGATCAGTCCTGCCTTCGCTTCCTTGAGTAACGCCATGGTCTTGCTCCTCTTTCTGATTCAATCCAACGACTCAATCTCCGTTAATACTTTACGAATTTTGATCGGCCCCGCAGTCCGATCAGGTGACGCGGCAATGTCCCGATCGCCGCTTGCGCTTCAGCCTGGGCCACGGTCAATGCGTGATCGATCGACAGCGGCCCCACACGACGGCGTTCAAGCGCATAGAGATGTCCGCCGACGCCCAGCACCCGTCCGATGTCGGCGCACAAGGTTCGGATGTAGGTGCCCTTTGAACAGACGACATTCAAGGTCACATCACGACCTTCGACAGCAAGAATGTCCAGCGCATGAATGACGATCGTCCGCTCCGCCCGGTCAACGGTCTCACCGGCCCTCGCTGCCTTGTAGAGTGGCCGTCCCCCCACTTTCACCGCTGAATACATCGGCGGCATCTGCCGCTGAGGGCCACGAAACTTTGCAATCGTTTCACGAAGTACCTCTTCGCGGACTGTGCTCGGATCGATGCGTACAAGGACTTTACCTGTGGCATCCTGCGTGTCGGTCGTTTCACCGAGACGGAGAATTGCGCGGTATTCCTTATCCCAATCAACCAAGTATTCGGACACCCGCGTCGCGCGCCCCACCAACACCGGCAAGACCCCGGTCGCCGCCGGGTCGAGCGTGCCTGCATGTCCGACTTTCACCCCTCCCAATATTGCACGCATCTTTGCCACGACATCGTGAGATGTCCAGCCCGCTTCCTTGTTCACGACCAGAACTCCGTCGGCAACTGCGGTCATCGAACTTGGGTGCGTGACAGTGCTCATCGACTTAGGCCCCCGGTGTCGTTCGCTCCGGACCCTCCGGCAACGACGACGCACTGTTCTGCTCACCGCTTCCGTGCAATCCATCCAAGAGCCGCATGATCCGGTCACCACGCAGGCCGCTGACATCTTTCTTAAAGATCACTTCCGGCAGATATCGCAGCGTGAGCCGCCGGCCCAATTCGGCCCGCACAAATCCGCTGGCCTTCGACAACCCGGCAAAGGTATCGCGCTCGGCCTGTTCCGTTTCCATCGTCGTGACGAAGACGTGGGCGATTCTTAGATCAGCCGTCAACTCGACGCCGGTCACCGTAACAGAATGCACCCGCGGATCTTTGATTTTTCGCATCAAGATATCCGCAACTTCCATCCGGATCTGATCGGCAACCCGATCCGCCCGTTTGTAGGTGGTCTTGGACATTGTGCGCTGATCTGCCGCTCCATCTACTAACCGACGGCACGCATCACGCCGCCGCTATAGCAATTCGAGTTTGGTTCGGACAACCTCGACTGCGGGCATGCTCTTGATGACGTTCAAGGCCTGCTCAAGCACCTGATGAACGTGAGCGCCTTCATTCGCCACACAGGCCATGCCCAAGACCGACTTCTGCCAGAGATCCTGTCCATCCACTTCAGCGACCGACAGATTGAACTTTCCGTGCAGCCGGTCTTTCAAACTATGGAGCACCTGCCGTTTATCTTTGAGCGACCGGCTCTCTGAAATAAATATCTCGACGGTGCAGAGGCCGACGACCATATTCCGCTACCGCACAGGCTCAGAGCTTGGCCGCAATTTTGTCGATGGCATAGGCCTCGATGATGTCGCCGGCCTTCACATCATTGAAATTCTCAACACTCAAGCCGCATTCGTAGCCTTGCTGTACTTCTTTGACGTCGTCCTTGAAACGCCGCAACGATCCCAGCTTCCCCTGATAGACGACGACGTTGTCTCTGATCACACGCACCCCGGCGCTCGCGCGTGAAATGGTCCCGTCGACGACATAGGAACCGGCCACCGTGCCCGCCTTGGGAATCGTGAACACCTGACGCACCTCGGCACGCCCCAACGTACGTTCCTTGAGGGTCGGTTCAAGCAAGCCTTCCATGGCAGCTTTGATATCGGCAATGGCATCGTAAATGATCGTGTACAGCCGGATGTCCACACCTTGCTGTTCCGCCAACGACGCGGCCTTCGGCTCCGGTCTGACATTGAAACCGATAATGATGGCGCGAGATGCGGCGGCCAGCAGCACATCGGACTCCATGACCCCGCCTACACCGTTATGAATGACGCGCAACTTGACGGCTTCAGTCGACAGCTTCTCCACTGATCCGGCCAAGGCCTCGGACGATCCCTGGACATCCGTCTTGATGACAATGGCCAGTTCCTTCACCGATCCTTCCTGAATCTTTGCGAACAGGTCATCGAGCGAAACTTTGGCAGGACCGACCAACTCGGCGGCTCGCCGTTTCTGGGCGCGTTCTTCGGCAATCTCTCGGGCAACCCGTTCGTCCGAAACTACCTGGAACACATCACCGGCCGACGGAACACCCGGGAGCCCAATGACTTCGACGGGAATGGACGGCCCGGCTTGCTGCGCCTTCACCCCTCGATCGTCGATCAGCGCCCGCACCCGCCCGCTGAATGTTCCAACCACGTAGACATCACCCACTTTGAGCGTGCCGCCCTGCACCAGCACAGTCGCCACCGGACCACGGCCCCGTTCGATCTTGGCTTCGATGACCGTCCCCTTGGCCTGCCGGTGGGGATCGGCCTTCAGTTCAAGCACTTCTGACTGGAGCAGGATCATTTCGAGCAATGTATCGAGCCCGGTCTTCTTCTTGGCGGACACTTCCACCATGATCGTGTCACCACCCCAGGCTTCTGAAATCAAGCCGTGCTCAGAGAGCGCATTTTTTACGCGGTCAGGATTTGCTTCCGGCTTGTCGATCTTGTTCATCGCCACGATCAATGGAACCCCGGCCGCCTTCGCATGGTGAATAGCTTCGATCGTCTGCGGCATGACTCCGTCATCCGCGGCCACGACCAAAATGACGATGTCGGTGACTTTCGCACCGCGCGCGCGCATCGAGGTAAACGCCTCATGGCCCGGCGTATCAAGAAACGTCACCAGCTTGCCGCGCACCGGCACCGTATACGCGCCGATATGCTGCGTAATCCCACCGGCTTCCCCTTCGGCCACTTTCGTCTGCCGGATCGCATCCAGCAACGACGTCTTCCCATGATCGACATGTCCCATGATGGTGACAACGGGAGGACGAGGCTCAAGCCGTTCCTCGCCCCCGGTTTCAACCACGTCTTGCAATAATTCTTCACCGACCTTTTCCACGGCTATTTCGATTTTCACGCCGCTCTCTTCAGCGATCATCGATGCGGCATCCAGATTCATCGGCTGATTGAAGGTGAGCATCTGGCCCATTTCCATCAACTTGCGCACGATATCGGCCGGTCTCTGACCGATCAATTCGGCAAATTCCTTGACGCTCGTCCCGGGAGTCAATTTGACACCTTTTTTACGCGGCTTGGTGATCTCGCTCGGAGGGCTGTGATGCAGATGCTTCGAGCGGTCGTCGCGCCGATGAACGGGAATGGCGCGGAGATCTTGCCAGCGTGCGGCATCCTCTCGGAATTTGACGTCCTGCTGTTCGTCTTTAGGACGTCCGGGTTTCCGCGCTTTCTTGAGTTTGTCTTTTTGCCCCTCGGCCTCGATGGCTTCGAAGGCCATACTCTTTTTCTTGGCCGCCACCGCCTCGACCGTTGCTGCTGCACTCGGCGGTGCAGCCACTGCCGGCTTGACAGGAACGGCTTCCTGCACCGGCACAACGGGAGCAGCTGGCGTCGGGAGGACCACCCCGCTCGGGGCCGCCGCTTCCACAGGTTGGATACTTTCGGTTTCTACCGCGATCGGCGGCTCCGGAGAAACTTCCGAGAGAGACGCGGCCGTCGGCGCAACGAGACTGGCGTCAACTTCGCTGGTCTGTGCGGGAGAAAGCACCTCGTTCGGTTCATCCTCCTTCTTCCGCTTAATCAAAATGCGCCGCTTATCCGGCTTGGCCGACTGCTCGACAACCTGACTCTTCACAGCCCCTGCCTTGACATGATGCACGTCATGAGCGGTTTTTATCCCCTGTGGCGTCGACCCTTCGCCGACTTTTCCGCCGTCCTTGGCGCTCGGAGTAAATTTGTCCAATACTTTCTGAGCGATGTCATCGTCCAGCGCACTGCTATGGGAGGAAACGGACACGCCCATCTTCTTCAATTCGGACAGGAGCGTCTTGTTCTCCAGCCCCAACTTCTTGGCAAGTTCATAGACACGCATGCTCATCGGACCGCCCCCGTCTCCTAGCTGCTTGCCGTTTCGCCAGCCTCAGCTCTGGCAGCCTGCCGAGCCTCCTCTTGCAACCGCTGGGCTTCGGCTTCCTCCGCGAGAGCCGCCTTAATTTCCTTATCCCGCTCGACTTTCTCTTTTTCGTACTCGGTCGCGCTGATGATATCGATTTTCCAGCTGGTCAACCGCGCCGCCAGCCGTACGTTCTGCCCGTTCTTGCCGATGGCCAACGACAACTGGGAGTCAGCCGCGACAACAAGAGCCGACTTCTTTTCTTCGTCGATGCCGACCTTCTCGATCGTCGCAGGATTCAGGGCTTCCGCAATGAATACCCGAGGATCTTGCGTCCAGGTAATGATGTCGATTTTCTCGCCCCGTAATTCACGGACGACCGCCTGCACACGCGACCCCTTGATACCCACACAGGCACCGACCGGATCCACGGCTTTTTCCCGCGAGGTAACCGCGATCTTCGTGCGGTCACCCGGTTCCCGGACAACCGACTTGATCTCGATGATCTTTTCCATGATTTCAGGCACTTCAAGCTCGAAAAGCTTCGCCACAAATTGCGGATGGCTGCGTGAAAGAATGACCTGCACATCCTTTGGCGTCCGGCGAACTTCCAGCAACATGGCCTTGACCCGATCGCCCCGGCGATACGTTTCCCTGGGAATCTGTTCTTGAATGGGGAGAATCGCTTCCGTCTTCCCGAGATCGACCAGATAATTCCGTCGCTCCATGCCGAGGATGATGCCGTTTACCAAATCTCCCTGGCGCGTGGAATACTCCTTTTGAACCGCTTCCCACTCTGCCTCACGGACCTTCTGAAAGATGACTTGCTTGGCCGTCTGCGCCGCAATCCGCCCCAGTTCATTCATTTCAATCAGCGATCCAATCTCGTCGCCGACCTCCGCTTCACTATCGTATTGGCGGGCCTCCTGCAGCGATATTTCCGCTTTTGGATTGCTGACTTGATCGACGATGATCTTCTTTGAGACGACAGAAATCTCTCCTGTTTTTGGATCGATTTCGACTTGAATATTTTCAGCTTGACCGAAACGCTTCTTGGCAGCGGTCTGCAGGGCGGACTCGATGGCCCCGATGACTCGTGCCTTGTCGATCCCTTTTTGGCGTCCGATTTCGTCGATCACAGAGATAAGTTCTCGGTTCATGCGTCACGCTCCTGGATCCGATTACCTGCACACACCGGGCTGCTCTTCCGCCTAAATTTTTACAAACAGCCTGGCATCGGCGATCTGTTCCTGTTCCACTCTCAATGTCTGCGATTCAGTCGCCCCTATTGACACGGTCAACGACACTGCCTGTTCATCCGCCTCTACCAACCGCCCAATCACACGCCACTGGCCGTTCAGCGGTTGCCGTAGCTTGAGACTGACTTCCTTGCCGATCGCTCGCTGATAGTCTTGAAGGCGCTTGAAGGGCCGATCGAGACCCGGCGAAGACACTTCCAGTGTGTATGCGTGCGGGAA
>JABMDE010000087.1:23195-37645 GCA_015904055.1 Nitrospira sp.
CGCACACATCGTCTTACCCATTACCTACCTCCCTCAAAAAGAATCGGACATTCGATTAGGCCAACGATGACCTTGCCACACCCGTGCGGGCGGACTGATCCTGGTGATGTCTCAATTTTGGATGCCCGCCTCCGTAAATGTACGGCACACATCCAATACCCCGAAGAACGTGGGTTTATAGCATAGGGGTGAAAATGGAAGCAACCGATCCTGGCTATTTGGCGATCAGGGTCTGTCTCGTACCCGGCACACATTCGTCTCGCTTCCAGCTCTTCAGTACCTGCGATTCGCTAAACGCCAAGGTGTACCGATAGCAATACAACGTCGGCTTAGCCTGATCGGCTGGTTTCCCCATGAGCGACCCGACTGACTGGGATGCATCCGCCAAGAACGTCGACTTCCAGCGATCCAGATCTTGCTCGCCTAACGCAACCCGGTACGTCCAAAGACTGTCCCCGCCCAAAGCCGGAGTTTTCGCCGTGTGCGGCGGCCCAAACCTTTCCCGGATCTCTTCTTGGGTCACCCTGCCTATACCATCCTTGAAATAACCATCCCAGCCAGGGGTACTACAGGCACCAAGTAGGAAAACGACGGCAAGCAAACCAAGCAGGCGAGAGCACACAAAGGCCCGATACGGAAGACGCCCCAATGAAGGACCAGATATCATACAAAGCCTACGCTACACCGGTTTTGTCAGTCGGCGCAACCTCCTCGTGAAGTCCGCTTCAAAGTCGACAGCATCGAGCAGGGGGAACAGCAATGGCGCGAACTCCATGATCAGCAATGGAAGCCCGCCTGACTCAGGACTCGGCCTGCATCGTTGAGAGTCGACGAGTTTTTCCTCCAAAGAACCGTCCTGCTTTGCCCACTCCTCTTGCACCGTCAGGGAATCGGTCGCATTCCGACTTAAGTATTGTCCCGATCGTCCGATATCGGTATCGAGGAGCCGCAGCATGTCCATCATTCTGGCGGTCAACGGAGTTGTCGAGACGTATCCGGTTAAGCCGGCAGCCCAACGGCATATGCAAGTCGACGGCGTCGAAGCTCAAGGAAATAATGATCACCGGTCATCGTCGTCAGACCGGTCAAATGTTGCCGCACACAACGCATATCAACAGCAGGCCAATCAAGACCAGCACGCAAAGCCGGTTCTTTTCGCCCGCGATCTGATGACATCGCCGGTCCTGACTCTCTCCTCGGACAGCACCGTGAGCGATGCCTGGACCATCATGACACACAAAGGATTCCGCCACATTCCAATCACCTCGATGCACGGCACCCTCGTAGGAATGGTATCTGATCGCGATCTTCTGCGCCATGCGCCCGGTCTGAGCACCGGCACAGTCCCTGCCCACGCTGCACATCATCGATTAGCAGAGATCATGGTCACACGGGTCATATCGGCGACTCCTGCGACAGATATTCGTGAAATCGCCCGGACCATGCTGAGTGAGCGAATCCATGCCGTGCCCATTCTCGATGGGACCCGCCGTCTTGTCGGTATTTTGTCTGCACGCGACCTCTTACGTGCCATCGCCAACCACGGCCCCCTCGAACTGTGGACTTGACCCCCTCTCATCATCGATTCCAACCTACGCTCCCAATGAGATCACCCGTCTATCCAACGAGTTGGTTCGCCCACCCCCCAAAGGCAGGGATCCATCTGTAGGGTAGATCTGTCGATGATCCTGTAATAAGGTGATACCCATTGGGAAGACCTCTGTCCCCTGGTTTCTTTTCATGACATATAGTTACATGACGCTGATCAACGAGTTTTTCAGCACCCCCATCGCCGCCGGAGTTTCTGCGGTCGCGCTTTTACTGATTGGTCTGCTCACAAGATCAGACCGGAATCGCCGCTGGGTGCTCCTGCTTAGCCTATTCCTCTATGCCCGGTATATGGTCTGGCGGGCGCTGTACACCTTGCCGACGGATGACCTGAGCAGTATGGCCGTCGGCGGGATCGTCTACCTGGCAGAGCTGTACGGACTCTGCCAGTTTTGTTTTTTTGCCTTTCAATCCGCGTCATTAACCGATCGCCAACCGCCCCCGCTCACGACCTATCCCACAGTCAATATCATGGTCACGGTGGTGGACGAACCGCTGCCGTTGCTCCGGCAAACACTGGTGGGATGCCTGTCGCAGGAGTATCCGCGTGACCGGTTCAAGGTCTACGTCCTCGATGACGGCCATCGAGACGACGCTAAACAACTGGCGACGACGTTAGGATGCGGCTACTTACGACGGCCGGACCGTCCGCGCCATGCGAAGGCTGGAAATTTAAACCATGCGCTCCGGATGACAGACAGTGACCTCGTCGCTGTATTTGATGTGGACCATATACCGGCCCGAACATTCCTGAAAGAGACCATCGGTTTTTTTGACGACCCGGACGTCGCATTTGTTCAGACACCCCATCATTTCTATAACCCGGACATTTTCCAGCGAAATCTTCGAGTCGGCAACCATGTAAAGAACGAGCAAGCCCTGTTCTTTCGAACTCTGCAGGCAGGACGCGATTCCCACAACAGTGCATTTTTTGCCGGCAGCGGGGGCCTGTTACGGCGCACGCCTCTGGAGGAGATCGGGGGATTCCAGACACAGACCATCAACGAAGACATCCACACCAGCATGGCGCTGCATGCCAAGGGGTATAAGTCCTGTTACCTCAATCGTGTGCTTTCCGCCGGACTGATGCCGGAAACGTTCGAGGGGTACCTGAAGCAACGAAAACGCTGGGCCATGGGATGTATCCAGGTCCTGCTACGAGATAATCCGCTCACAAAACGAGGACTGACGTTAGCTCAGCGGATCGATTATTTTGGTTCAATATTCTACTTCTTTTTGGGGATCCCCCGTCTCATCTGTCTGGTCGCGCCTCTCTTCAGTCTTCTCCTTAGTACCTCTCCGATCCACGCGGATACCGTTCAGCTGATGCTCTATTTCTTTTCGTTCTACATCGCCTCGGCCCTGGTGATGCGCCCCATTAGCCATGGCTCTCGCAATCCGTTCTGGTCTGACATCTATGAGATCGCCATGTGCTTCGCCTTAAGCGCTGAGGCCCTCAAAGCCCTCTCTGCACCGCGCAGAGAACGGCCGTTTGAAGTCACCCCTAAAGGGCAACGCGTAAAAAAGAACGTATCCACAGAACTTTCACTGGCTTGGCCTCACCTGCTCACATTCGGTCTGCTGATTGGAGGGCTGGTCTTCGGATTCCAACGCCTGCAACACGAGGCAAGCGAACCCGGTCTTTCAATCAGCCTCGTTTGGGGAACCGCCAATCTGTTGTTTCTGACCATTGCCATGTTCGTTGCCAATGAACAAACGCAAGGACGACAAGCATTTCGGCTCAAGCGCGATTTCGCAAGCGAGTTGTATGTAGACGGAACGTCTGTCACTGCACGCATTCTCAATATCAATCAACATGGTGCCGGGTTGTCTTTAGAGCAACCCGTCTTTACAGCCCAGGACTTTGTTACGCTACTCTTGACATCACCCGGCGGCCACATCGTGCGAGTGACCGGAAAGATCGTCCGACAGGAACGGTTGCCTTCCGGCAGAATCGCGGCTGGCCTTCACTTCACCGACCTCGATGATGCGACGCAACACGTGCTGGTCGATAAAATATTTGGTGATCCGGCTCCCTGGGAGGAGAGCTATCAGTTGAGACCGGGGATCTCCAGTAGCCTACGATCATTACTCCATGCGCTCACCGTTCCCTGGAGATCTTTCTCATGGGACCGACGCCGATCGTTACGACTCCTCAGCGGGATGCCTTGTCAGCTAAATACTTCTGCGCATGTGCTCACAGGCACGTTGCGCGACCTGTCCTTTACCGGCGTCAGCGCCTCATTCCCTTTGAACCTAAAAGGGTCCCTCGACAGCGGCCTCTTGGAACTGCCACAGATCACGCTCAAGGTCAGCCCGGTCTCGCTAGCTCGCCGACGCAGAAAAACCTCTGTGCGTTTTAAGGTGGACAGCATCGTGCGGGGTGAGGAAGAGTGGCGCAAACTACACGACCGACAATGGCGACAGTCACGATCGAACACCCACGACAAAATCGGCGTAGACGCATAAGTAGACCTTCGATTGATCCCCGGCGCAATGAACCGGTCGGATCATGAAACCGCAACGAGTCGACATCGGTGTTGTCCTTGTCGAGGTGTGATGTGCCAATCGGCCAATGAGACGCCCCGGATACGTGGGAGCATCACCCGGGTCCGATTTCACATCGCAGATGTTCAAGAAGGAGAACAACAATGGCGCAATTACTATTGCTCCTGCTGACAACGATGACCCTGACAGTCCTGCCCGTTCCCACAAAGGCAGGAGATCTGTTCACCGGGTTTCAACTCGACAACAAAAGCCAATACTTCGGGTATATGGGCATTCGGACACCAGTCTTACAGATTCGGGAAGGAACGAATCTCTTCGTGCAGGCCATGACCGCCGGACTCGGTTATAGCTCTGTGAGTAACGGGAGAATCCTGGATACCAATGTGCAGTTTATCGTCCCGTCTTTCGGTATCTCTCAAACCTTCGGCCGCGTGACCGTCTCGGCATTGGCTGGGCCGCAACTGCGGCGTATCGAGGAAGAGCGGCTGAACGCACACTCCGTAACAGACCATCAAATCGGAGCGTTCGCGCAAGTCGAAGCAATGTATTGGCACGAAAAGGGCAGCCTGCACGCCATCGGGTCCTATGCCGACCTCGATAACTATTTCTGGGGCCGCCTACGAGGGAAACTGCTTGCCCGCCAGGCCACCAGCGGCTGTTGCAGCACCTATGTAGGATGGGACGTTGCCGGTATGGGCAACGGAGATTTTCGTGCGGTACAGACCGGACCGTTGATCGAAGTGCCGATCGGGAAATTCCACGTGCTCGCCAAAAGCGGCTATCAACACAGCACCTCGTTCCATAGCGGGGTCTATGGGGGTGTTGAAGTCTACCTCCCCTTCTAGCAGGATGCTGAAAACGTCCGCCAGCGGCGTTCTCGCAGCGCTCCGAGGCTCAACGTACCGAAGCGTACGCCTCGCCTGTTCGCTCGCTGCGGCCTTGCTCACTCCCAACATGCCGATCACCGGCATCACGATCGACAAAGTGTTTATCGGCTCCTGCACCAACTCCAGAATCGAGGACCTCCGTCTCGCCGCAAGCCTCGCGAAGGGGAAACGCGTGGCAAAAACGGTCCATGCCATGGTGGTACCCGGATCGGGGCTCGTCAAGCAGCAAGCAGAAGCGGAAGGGCTGGATCGTGTGTTCCGCGAGGCCGGATTTGAATGGCGCGAAGCGGGCTGCAGCATGTGCCTCGCCATGAATGCCGACGTCCTCCAGCCGGGCGAACGATGTGCTTCCACCAGCAATCGAAATTTTGAGGGCCGCCAGGGGGCAGGAGGCAGAACTCATCTGGTGTCGCCGGCTATGGCGGTCGCCGCTGCGATCGAAGGGCACTTTGTGGACATCAGGAACTGGCCATGAGCCGCGTCGCCTTACGCCTCACGTTTCACGCCTAACAGGGTGCAGGAAAACTCGAATACAGATAAAACATCGTTGGCATATTACAGATGACGCTAAAGACCAAATTGAATCAGGATGCTCAAAAAGGCCGTTCAGCAAGGCCGCAGCGAGCGAAGAGGCAGGGCGTACGCTTCGGTACGTTGAGCCTCTGAGCGATGTGAGAACGCCGCTGGCGGACTTTTTCAGCATCCTGCTAACGAGGAACTCATGCAAGCCTTTACGACGCTCACCGGATTAGTCGCTCCGCTCGACCGGGTCAACGTCGACACGGACCAGATCATTCCCAAACAGTTTTTGAAAACAATCAAGCGGACCGGCCTTCGCGAAGGACTGTTTTTCGATTGGCGCAGGAAGAAAGATGGATCGCCGGATCCCAACTTCTTTTTAAATCAAGCCCGCTATCAGGGCGCCACGATCTTGTTGACCCGCGACAACTTCGGCAGCGGCTCATCCCGCGAACATGCACCATGGGCCTTGCTCGATCAAGGATTTCGCTGTGTCATCGCTCCGAGCTTTGCCGACATTTTCTACAACAACTGTTTCCAAAACGGGATCTTACCCGTCGTGCTGCAAGCGGACGAAGTGCTGTCCATCATGAAAGACGTCACCGGCACAGAGGGATATCGACTCACCGTCGATCTCGGCGACCAGTGTGTGACGACACCGGATGGAGCCGCCTACCGATTCGATGTGGACCCCTTCCGCAAAGATTGCCTCTATCGGGGGCTCGATTCCATCGGCCTCACCCTTCAACACGAAGCGGCCATCACGGCCTACGAACGCCGGCGCAAGCAGGATGCGCCATGGCTGTTTACCGACATCCGGTAGCACGCGGGAAGGATTGCCGATGAAGTGGGTGGTGACTCTGGTGGTGTTTCTTCTGGCAAGCTATCTGACGGTCGCCTTCAACTGGACCTATTCGGACGGGAATCGCGCGGGCTACATCCAGAAGTTTTCCAGAAAAGGCTGGGTGTGCAAAACCCACGAAGGCGAGCTGGCGATGACTACGGTGCCCGGTGTCGCGCCGCTGCTTTGGGGATTTACGGTCTGGGACGATCGGGTAGCCGACGACCTCTCACGCGCAATGGGCAAACGCGTCGTCCTGCATTACAAAGAGTACCGCTACCTTCCGACCACCTGCTTCGGTGAAACGACCTACTTCGTCGACCGCGTGGAAATCCAGGAATAGCCGCTGGGAGACTTGTTAGCATCCTGCCGTTAGAGCCATTTGCGCTGCCGGAATCCGATCAGCATCCCACCCGCGACGAGGCCCATAATTCCCAGGATCAGCGGATACCCCCATTCCCATTTCAGTTCCGGCATATGTTCGAAATTCATTCCATAAATGCTCGCGATAAAGCTGAGCGGCATAAAGATCGTCGTGATGACCGTGAGCACGCGCATGACGGCATTCAACCGATAGCTGACGCTTGAGAGATAGATGTCCAGGCTGGACGAGACCATCTCGCGCAACGTCTCGATCGTATCGACGATTTGTATTACATGGTCATGGACGTCACGGAAAAACACCTTGATGGGCTCGCGCAGGAATGGATGTTCCGACCGGGAAAGGCTGTTAAGGGCCTCCCGGAGAGGCCAGACAGCCCGGCGGACGAACAATAGCTGCCGTTTGAGTGCATGGATGTCCCTCAGCGTGTCCGGGTTCGGATTCGCCACCACCCTTTCTTGTAGCGCTTCGATCTTTTCACCCAGTATTTCCAGCACCGCAAAATATTCGTCTACGACCGCGTCCACCAACGCATAGAGCAGATAGTCCGATCCGTGCTGACGAAGCCGACCCTTGCCGCCGCGCAAGCGATCTCGCACCGGACGAAACACGTCGGTTCCATTCTCCTGAAACGACAAGACGTAATTACGTCCAAGCACGAAACTCACCTGCTCGACAAGGAGATTCCCCTGTTCGTCCATGGTCAACATCTTCACAACCAGGAATAAACAGGTCTCGTAATCATCCAGCTTCGGGCGCTGATCCGTATTCGCGATGTCTTCCAAGAGAAGAGGATGAAGACCGAACTGCTTCCCAATCGCCTCCAGCACATCGACCTTGTGCACACCGCTGACATTGATCCACGTGACCGTTTCGTCCACGGGCGGGCGCAGATCGTTCGGATCTATGACGGAGCGCTCGTCGCAGTGCGAACCTGAATAGGTGAACAGCGTGATCGCAACCGTGTCCGCCCGCTGTTCACCGATGTGAATCAGCGTGCCGGGCGACAATCCCGTCTTCTTTGATCGTTTCTGAACCAGCTTCATAGCACTGTGCTTGTACGCAGATTCCTACGCGAGGTCAAGTCTGCCTCGGCGTCTGTTCCTTTTGTTCTGTCTCACGCCCTGATACGCTGTCGCCACGATGTGGGACCGCGAACTCCGCATTCTGAGCGAAGCGATGAGACTGGCCGGCGCCGAGGCGTTGCGTTCTGCCGCCGAGGGATTCGAGATTCATATCAAGCCGGATCAATCGCCGGTCACATCAGCGGATCTGGCGGTCGATCGAATACTTCACGCCCACTTGTTGCACGCGTTTCCCCGCGACGGATGGCTGTCGGAAGAGTCACCGGACAACTCTGACCGGTTACAAACACGGCGTGTCTGGGTGATCGATCCGATCGATGGGACGAAAGCGTTTATCAAGAGAGAACCGGAATTCTGTATTTCCGCTGCCCTCGTCGAGGACGGACGTCCCGTGGTCGCGGCAGTCTTTAACCCTTCTTCGGACGAGCTATTCACCGCCATGAAGGGAGGAGGCCTCCTGCTCAATCACGAGCCGGTTTCGTTTCAGGAAAAGAAGCAGCATCGGCAACCCGTCATCGCGATCAGCCCCCGGGAGCTGGAGATGGGCCGCTTCCGGTCCCTGCACACACTTGCCGTCGGCCGACCCATGCGATCCATCGCCTGGGCGCTGGCCCTGGCGGCCAGCGGACGAATCCATGCAGTCGCCACGCTGGAGCCCGAGAATGAATGGGATGTCGCAGCCGGCGCGCTGCTGATTCAAGAGACAGGAGGAACCATGTACGATGGAAACGGACGGGACCTCTGGTTCAATAGACCGGATCCCCGCTACGAAGGGATCATCGCTGCGCATCCGTCCTGCCCGGCTCTCGTCGCGCAGGAGCTGCGACGGGTCTCCCGCACGGGGAAATAATCACAACTGAGGCGGAAAGTTTTGAGTTGTCAGTGTTGACTGTGAGTTTCGTGTGAACTCCCGATTAACACTCAATACTGAAACTGAACAGATCCGTGCTTCAGCTTTCAGCGTTCGGCAAACTCACGGTCCTGAGCATTGTTGAAGGACGAGATGCGCTTCACAAACGACGCACTGTCTCTCCGTTCGTAGAACCGGACGGTTGCCGCAGAAGCCTTCGTGAATGAGGAAGGCTAGCCCGCATGATTCAGGAACGCTTCTGCTCCAATCGCCGACAGGAATAATGCGGGCTAATGTTCACGGCGCAGAGGTCGTGGCACTAAGAGTAGCGCGGGGAGACTTCTTGCTGAGACGGAACGTACCGCCTTTTTGTGTCGGCGCGCGGTCTGTCCCGATCCTGACATACCACCAGGTTCCCTCGCCTTCAGTACGGTCACCGGACAGTTTTACGGTAAAGCCGCCTTCACGATCGTTTTCTTTCTGATACCACCGGCCCATCCATGTCTGCCCATCCAGGAGGATAGTCTCGAAGCGCCCGTCTTTATACGGATAGGTTCCGTTGCCCTGTTCATTAAGCTGGAGAGTCACGGCCGCGCCGTCTTCGTATTCCCATTCCCCTGCAAGAACGGACCGATCATCCGCAGGGAGATTGACGGAGACGGAAGACTGGACCGCTGATTGACCGGCACATCCCGTAATCAACAGGACAATAGCCATGAAGACAACCGAATAGATACGCCAGATCATAGAGGAAATTCATACCATGAGCGATTGATCCTGACAAGCAAGGAACCACCCTTGGCAGAAAGGCCCATGGAGCTTTTCTGCCTTCTGCTAGTGTTTGGCTCGTAGCAGGCGTCTGCAGGCCTCCTCAAGATCTTCATCGGTCTTGGCATAGCTGAAGCGAATGAAGTCGGCGCCGGTGTGGCCTGAAAAAAAGGCTTCCCCTGAGCTGCTGATGCGTTCATCTGCGTTCTTAGATCCTTCGACTTGGTTAAGTACCTTAGCGATAGCTTCCTTCACCTTCAGAATGTACCGATTGTCGAATATGCTGCTCCTATGCCGGCCCCAGCTTGTCCACCGAATCCTTCTTCAACTTAGCCCCAGGACTCTCCGCGTAGACCTTCAATGACCTTGACCATTTGTCGCAATTCCACAAAATGCACATGCTTGGGTCCAGCCCTTGTCGGGAACAGCCATGACGAAATTGAGATCCATTAGCCTTCACCTCACAGCAAACTGTGCCGCCAATCCTGCCAACGTCATGTTCTCGGCAATCACATCGTGTGGGATCAGGACATACTTCCAGGGTTTTCCGCCGTTGCTCAGGGCGTGGGTCGTGGCCCGGCCACACCACAGAACAGCGGCGTCTTTCTTGGCGAGCACATCCGGCGAGGTCATCTCGTTCTTGGCTTTGGGTTCCATCATGTAGATGTAGTCCGCTGTCTCAGCGACGAAGTCAGGCTGGTATTCATGTTGGGAGACGCCCAACTTATAAAAGATCTGAAACTGTCCAGAAGCCGGCCTGAACCACTTTTGCGAATCACGATCAAGAATAACAGCGAGCTTCCGTTCCGGATCGGATTGGAACTTAAGCTCTTTGAAGAGACACCGCTCAAATCCACCGAAAAGCATTTGGGGAATACGTCCCTTGTCTTGAACCGGTTCGCGAAAATTGCGCACCGGTTCACCTGCTTGCACTGAAAAAGCGGGCTTCTTGATGTCAGTAAACCCCTTCGTGATTACTACCTCATAGCCCCCGGTCTTCTCCCACTGATGTTCTTGCATCTGTGCATGAACCAAGGCGGCCAGTTGCTTCTGAAAATAGATGAGCACATTTCTCACATCCTCCTCCTCAGAGAGGTAGGAACGGAGGTGTCTGACCAATTGGCCTGAAACATCATAGAGCAGATCGGAGTGCTCGTCGTAGTCAATATCATCGAAGTCGACGAGGCCTCGAACGACATAGTCTTCAAGCCGTTGCTCCGGTTGCATCCGGCCACCGAAGCTCAAGGTCTCCTGTTCGCGGGTCCGAAGATGTTGGATAAGGAGGTCCCGATCAGGGGGCTGGTAGTGGATATTTGAGCAATCAAGGGTGAACGGATGAAATCCCGTCGTGACCTCGCCTCTAGGCTGAACGGTGATACGGGGAATATCGATGGTTTGTCGAACCACGAGCCCCGTCGCTTTCGCAACCATTTCTGGGATGCTCGGCGCAGTACTCATTCCAGGCAAAGCCTGCTGAGAAGGCGTCACATATGCGGCAACTTCCTCGGCAATTCGGTGTTGAACTTCTGGCTTGAGGAGATAGCTGGAATTCGGAAGGTGCTCGTACTTCTGAATGATTTGCTGGGTCACTTGTGCAATCTTCCGCTCCGTCTCATTCGGGATCGCATTGATCTGTTCCGAAATCGTTGACTGCGCCACGACGTTTTTGGTCTTCTGGAGATCAATTGCCGGGTCCAGTTCCACCTGCGTCAATCGGATCACGGAGTCGGGCTTGTTGGCTTCATCGATGATTTCCTGAAACCGGTCATGGGCCACGATGTTCAGGCGATCTACGGTACTGACCCCAGTACGTTTGCCATAGGGAAGCCGCAGGCCCCGTCCGATAGACTGCTCGATAAGAGTGCGCGCGTTAGCGGCCCGCAGCGGAACAATGGTATAGAGATTCGTGACGTCCCAACCTTCTTTCAGCATGTTCACGTGAATCACGATCTCAGTCGGCTCATCCGGACTTTCGACGGCAAGAAGGCGCTGGACCATCTCGTCTTCTTCCGCACCGGACTTGCTGGAGTCCACCTGAATGACCTTGTCCTTGTATCGGCCTTCAAAGAACTGGGAAGACTGAATCAGCTGCATCAGCTGTCCGGCATGCGTCGTCTCGCGGGCAATGATCAGCATGAACGGCTTTACGACCCGCTGCCCCGTCTGCCTCGCGTAGGTTTCCAGTTCAACCTTGGTGTTCTCGTGAAGACGCACGCCATCTTCCAACTTGATCTGTTCCAGTTGCGCGGCATTGAACTGACTCGGATTGAAATTCTTCTGTGTCACCACCGCCGGCTCTTTGACAAAACCATCGGCCATCGCTTTAGCCAGTGAGTATTTATAGATCACGTTCTTAAATGGCACCGGGCCTTTGGAAGACTCCACAAATGGAGTAGCGGTGAGTTCGAGTCCAAGCACTGGTTTGAGTTCGTTAATAGCTCGCACGCCGGCCGACGCTCGATAGCGGTGAGATTCGTCCATGAGTAAGACAAGATCGTCGAGTCCCGCCAAATACTCAAAATAGCTCTGGCCAATGTACTCCGACAGGCGCTTGATCCGTGGCGCTTTCCCGCCCCGGACCTCCGAGTTGATCTTCGAGATATTGAAAATATTGATGTGCACTTCTTGGCCGAATCCAGGCAAAGGCATGTGGCGAGCGGCGACGCCGGACTCGTAATTGTCGCCGGTAATAATCGTGGGCGGCTCGGTCGCAAACTCGGCAATCCCGGCAAAGACATACTTCGATGTATTCGGAGTAAAGTCGGTAATCAGCTTGTTGTAAATGGTCAGGTTCGGCGCCAGAACAAAGAAGTGATTGATGCCATGTGCAGCGTGCAGATAACTGATAAACGCGCCCATGAGGCGGGTCTTGCCGACACCCGTGGCTAATGCGAAGCAGAGAGACGGAAAGTCCCGTTCGAAGTCGGTGACGGTCGGAAACTCACTTGTGATCGCCGTCAGCGCCGTGGCTATGTCAGCCCCCTTCTTAGGAGGAACAATCTCGGTGACACGGTCGAGGATCTCCAGCGAATGCCGCTGCGGTTGTCGCAAACTCAATCGTCCGGCAATGGCATTCACATGGCGGTTCATGGCGCCTTCTTTCCTGACGACCCGGTCGTGGTCGCACCGCTCAGTTGCCGAACTTCCCGGCGCAATTCCGCCTTCAACTCCGCCTCGGTAGGCAAATGCAACTTGTACCGGCTTGCAAAGATCTTCTGCTCCTGATCCGGCCCTAAGGTATACCGAACCACGGCGTCGTTCTTATCCGCACAGAGAATCAATCCCAGTGTCGGGCCATCTCCCGCCGTGCAGCGCTCGCGGTCGTAATAATTCACATAGAGTTGCAGTTGGCCAAGATCCTGATGCATTAACTTGCCGGTCTTCAGGTCGATGAGCACATAACATTTGAGGACCGTGTGATAGAAGACCAGGTCGATGTAGAAATGGTCACCGTCCAACGTCAGCCGTTCTTGGCGGGCGATAAAGGCAAACCCCTTGCCCAGTTCCAGCAGAAAGGTCTGGAGGTTATTGATGAGCCCCTCTTCCAATTGTGATTCGACGAGGCGCGGAGACTCCGGCAAGCCGAGGAATTCCATGACGACCGGGTCCTTGAACACATCGGCAGGTTGTTGAACAACGTGGCCTTTCGTCGCCAGCTTCATCAATCCCTTCTTATCCTTGCTGAGGGCCAATCGTTCATACAGGAGACTGTTGATCTGCCGTTCGAGTTCACGAGCCGACCAGGTATTCCTGATTGCCTCGATTTCATAAAAGGCGCGGGCATCGACGTTGTCCACACGGAGGAGTGTCCGGTAGTGTGTCCACGAGAGATTCGGATGAAGCCGGCCGGGCTGCCACGATGTCGTACGCACTGCGTTCGACATCGGACGATCATCGGCCGGCAGGAGAAGCGCCGAATTCGAACGCGCCGCGTTCGAATTCCGACCGCCCAGCAACAGCGGATATTCCAGATAAAACATCCGGCAATATTCGAGATTCCGCACCGACCAGCCCTTCCCCACGTCCGAAGATAGGCGCAAGGACACGTCTTTGAGCAGGGCCTCGCCATAGCGGGCCCGTTTCTTCCCCTGCTGCTCTTCCTCCACGATCTCACGGCCGATCAGCCAATTGGCGCAGACCTGCGCGGTGTTGACCGACCGAGCAGCCCCGGCCCGAGCCGAATCCAGAATCTCTCGAATCCGATGATAGAGTGTGTGGCGAGCTCGTTCCGTCATTGTCAGCCTACAAATCGCTCCGGTCCAAGCCCAACGTCTGCTGTCCCGGCGGGGCCGGCGCTTGGGGCAAATTCTCGATCTTCAGGCTGTAATCGTCATGCCCCCACTCGCAGCGAGTGAGGACCGTCTTGGGGATCTTCTTGATCGTGAGATTGGAATAGCGATCGGCTTTGCCACGGAACGCAGAACACATCACCAAGAGCGAACGCTCTTCGCCGACTTCGTCGCTTAAGGCCTGCAACTGGTCGTGACTCAGGTTTTGGGTCGTGACGTAGATGAAATCCCGTTCCGTCGAATGGCCTTGCTGCCAATAAACCGTGTCACTCGGCGCGTAGGTGAACCCTTCCAGCTTACAGACCGCCTGAGCCAGCATCGCCGGATTGTAGGCTTTATTGACAACCCAGTTGCCCCACTTATCTTTCTCCAGGAGGGACGGCGCGAGATGGTAATAGCGGAATCCACCGCCACCTTTCCACCCAGCTGCCTCCGTGATGCCGCCCTTGTCTTCCCCATCAATGACCTTCTTGAGCCGTGGAATAATGTGCGTGTGGCAATGTTCGCCCAACTCCACCATGATCCACCGCCGACCCATCTTGTGGGCCGTAGCTCCGGTGCTACCCGATCCCGCAAAGGAGTCTAAAACCCAATCACCTGGAGAGGTACTCCATCTAATGATTCTTTCTAGCAGGCTGCGGAAAAACTCTTGTGTTGTCCTGTGTCCTGGGGTAGATAGGTATATCTATCTAGTACTCATCCCAGGAGGTCTA
>JABMDE010000087.1:37765-39384 GCA_015904055.1 Nitrospira sp.
ATGCCGATCACCGGCATCACGATCGACAAAGTGTTTATCGGCTCCTGCACCAACTCCAGAATCGAGGACCTCCGTCTCGCCGCAAGCCTGGCGAAGGGCAAACAGGTGGCAAAAACGGTCCACGCCATGGTGGTCCCCGGGTCAGGACTCGTCAAGCAGCAAGCAGAGGCAGAAGGACTGGATCGTGTGTTCCGCGAGGCCGGATTTGAATGGCGCGAAGCAGGCTGCAGCATGTGCTTGGCCATGAATGCCGACGTCCTCCAGCCGGGCGAACGATGCGCCTCCACCAGTAATCGAAACTTCGAGGGCCGCCAGGGGGCGGGAGGCAGAACCCATCTGGTGTCGCCGGCAATGGCAGTCGCCGCTGCGATCGAAGGGCACTTTGTGGACATCAGGAACTGGCCATGAGCCGCGTCGCCTTACGCCTCACGTTTCACGCCTAACAGGGTGCAGGCAAACTCGAATAGAGATAAAATATCGTTGGCATATTACAGATGACGCTAAAGACCAAATTGAATCAGGATGCTCAAAAAGGCCGTTCAGCAAGGCCGCAGCGAGCGAAGAGGCGAGGCGTACGCTTCGGTACGTTGAGTCTCTGAGCGATGGAGAACGACGCTGGCGGACTTTTTCAGCATCCTGCTAACGAGGAACTCATGCAAGCCTTTACTACACTCACCGGATTAGTCGCTCCACTCGACCGGGTCAACGTCGATACGGACCAGATCATTCCCAAACAGTTTTTGAAAACAATCAAGCGGACCGGCCTTCGAGAAGGACTATTTTTTGATTGGCGCAGGAAGAAAGATGGATCGCCGGATCCCAGCTTCTTTTTGAATCAAGCCCGCTATCAGAGCGCCACAATCTTGTTGACCCGCGACAACTTCGGCAGTGGATCATCCCGCGAACATGCGCCATGGGCCTTGCTCGATCAGGGGTTCCGCTGTGTGATCGCGCCGAGCTTCGCCGACATTTTTTACAACAACTGCTTCCAGAACGGGATTTTGCCTGTCGTGTTGCGAGCGGACGAAGTGCTGTCCATGATGAAAGATGTGCTCGGCACAGAGGGATATCGACTCACCGTTGATCTCGGCGACCAGCGTGTGACGACACCGGGTGGAGCCGTCTATCAATTTGATGTGGACCCCTTCCGAAAAGATTGCCTCTATCGGGGGCTCGACTCCATCGGCCTCACCCTTCAACACGAAGCGGCCATCACGGGCTATGAACGTCGGCGCAAGCAGGACGCACCGTGGCTGTTCACCGATATTCAGTAGCACACGGGAAGGATTACTGATGAAGTGGGTGGTGGCCCTGGTTGTTTTTCTTCTGGCAAGTTATCTGACGATCGCCTTCAACTGGACCTACTCGGACGGGAATCGCGCGGGCTACATCCAAAAGTTTTCCAGAAAAGGCTGGGTGTGCAAAACCCATGAGGGCGAGCTGGCCATGACCACAGTCCCCGGTGTCGCGCCGCTGCTCTGGGGATTCACGGTCTGGGATGATCGAGTGGCCGATGACCTCTCACGTGCGATGGGCAAGCGCGTCATCCTGCATTACAAAGAGTACCGCTACCTTCCGACCACCTGCTTCGGTGACACGGCCTACTTCGTCGACCGCGT
>JABMDE010000087.1:39504-43501 GCA_015904055.1 Nitrospira sp.
CTGCATTACAAAGAGTACCGCTACCTTCCGACCACCTGCTTCGGTGACACGGCCTACTTCGTCGACCGCGTGGAAATCCAGGAATAGCCCTGACAGACTTTGTCAGCATCCTGCTGCTAGAGCCATTTGCGCTGTCGGAATCCGATCAACATCCCACCAGCGACGAGCCCCATAATTCCCAGGATCAGCGGATACCCCCATTCCCATTTCAATTCTGGCATATGTTCGAAATTCATCCCGTAGATGCTTGCGATAAAGCTGAGCGGCATAAAGATCGTCGTAATGACCGTGAGCACGCGCATAACGGTATTCAAGCGGTAGCTGACGCTTGAGAGATACATCTCCAGGCTGGCCGACACCATTTCTCGCAAGGTCTCGATGGTATCGACGACATGCACGACGTGATCGTACACGTCGCGAAAAAACAGCTTCGTCGGCTCATGGAGAAACGGGCATTCGGAGCGAGACAGATTGCCCATTGCGTCCCGCAGCGGCCAAACAGCCCGGCGCACGAACAACAACTGCCGCTTCAACGCGTGGATATGTTTGAGCGTATCGGGCTTGGGATCGGCTGTCACCCGTTCCTGAAGGGATTCGATCTGTTCGCCAAGCGCTTCGAGCACGGCAAAATATTGGTCCACAACCGCGTCCACCAACGCATAGAGCAGGTAGTCCGACCCCTGCTGGCGAAGCCGCCCCTTGCCGCCACGCAAGCGGTCGCGCACCGGACGAAACACATCAGTCCCATTCTCTTGAAACGACAAGACGTAATTGCGTCCAAGCACGAAACTCACTTGCTCAACAAGGAGATTCCCCCGGTCGTCCATGGTCAGCATCTTCATGACCAGGAACAACGAGGTCTCATAATCGTCCAGCTTTGGCCGCTGATCCGTATTGGCGATATCCTCCAAGAGAAGAGGATGGAGATCGAACTGTTTCCCAAACGCTTCCAGCACATCGACCTTGTGCACACCGCTGACATTGACCCACGTCACCGTTTCGTCCACGGGCAGGCGCAAGTCGTTCGGATCCGTGATGGCGCGCTCGTCGCACTGCGGACCTGAATAGGTGAAGAGCGTGATCGCGACCGTATCCGCCCGCTGTTCACCGATGTGGATCAGCGTGCCGGGCGACAATCCCGTCTTCTTCGATCGTTTCTGAACCAGCTTCATAGCACTGTGCTTGTACGAAGATTCCTACGCGAGGTCAAGTCTGTCCCGGTGCCCGTTCCCCGCTACGAAGGAGTTATCGTGGCGCATCCGTCCTGTCCGGACTGGCCATGAGGCAGTTGTGAGCGTTTTCTACACGGCGACGTCATGACGATGCATGACGTATGGATCTCGCGGCGCTTGACTGTGAACTCAAGGCACGGGAGGGGTAGCACTGAGAGTTGCAAGGGAGGACTTCTTACTGAGATGAAACGTGCCGCCTTTTTGGGTAGGCGTATGGTCCGCCCCAATCCGGGCGTACCACCACGTCCCTTGGCCTTCTGAATGATCCTTCGATAATGTTACCGAGAAACCACCCTCACGGTCGTTTTCCTTTTGATACCACTTCCCCGCCCAGGTATGACCCGCAAACTGGGTAGTTTCGAATCGCCCATCCTTGTAGGCATAGGTCCCATTGCCCTGTTCGTCGAGCCGGAGAGTGATTGCGGCGCCGTCTTCATATTCCCATTCCCCTGCAAGAACGGACAGATCGTTCGCGGGGAGGTCAGCAGAGACGGAAGACTGGACCGCTGATTGACCGGCACATCCCGTAACCGACAGGACAGCGGCAATAAAGATTACCGGGTACACGTGCTGACTCATGGGTGAAATTCATACCATGGATGTGTGATGCGGACAAGCCAGGATCTGCTTTTGACATTGGAAGATGAAACCCTAACAGGCTGCAGAAATACTCGTTTCGACTTCTGTTGCCATCATAGGCACCGAGGATCGAGACAACACTAACTTGTCAGGCAGGATGCTCAAAATGGCCGTCCAGCAAGGCCGCAGCGAGCGAAGAGGCGAGGAGGTATATACCAAGCTTCGCTTGAACCGCTCGCTTCGATCAGATGCGAGCGGATAGGTTTTTGCTTCAGCCGGGCTCACCACGTCGAGTCTCTGAGCAACGCGAGAACGCCGCTGGCGGACGTTTTCAGCATCCTGCTAGATAGTGTCGTCACGAGATGTGAAATGATGTAGAATCATATCAACCGCAGGAGGTTTGATGCCACCCGCTATGCCAAACATGCCGCGTCCTTCCTCGCCGCCGTGCACATCAGGTGCATCGCTCTTTGGGCGGCCATCTCGTGACGACACTATCTAATGTCCAATTCGCATGAGACGCCTGCAGGCCTCCTCAAGGTCGGCATCGGTCTTTGCATAGCTGAAGCGAATGAAGTCGGCGCCGGTGTGGCCTGAAAAGAAGGCTTCCCCCGGAACACCCGCCACACCGGTTTGCTCTAAGAGATACATCGCACGGTCTTTCCCGGTTGAACCAGGCAGCTTGGATACATCCGCCAACACGTAATAGGCCCCGCCTGGAATTGACGGAGTGAGCCCCGCCTCGGCTAGCGCGCTGCAAAAACGGTCGCGTTTATCCTGATACGAGCGCGCAAGATCTCTGTAGAAGTCATCAGGCAATTCAAGGATTCCGCCCGCCACTCCCTTCTGAAGCGGAGCTGGAGCACAAACGTACAACAGATCGTTCATCGCACCGATGGCTTGCGCCCATGGCCTGGCTGCAGCGGTATACCCGATGCGCCAACCCGTCACGCTAAAGGTCTTGGAGTATCCCCCGATCGTGATGGTGCGCTCGGCCATCCCAGGCAATGCCGCCAGACTCAGATGCTGCCGCCCGTCGTAGAGAAAGTATTCGTAGATTTCATCTGTAAAAACGAACAGATCATGCCGGCTGGCGAGTGCTGCGATCCCCTCCAGTTCCTCTCGCATGAACACCTTGCCGGACGGATTTCCCGGTGAATTGACAATGATAGCCTTCGTTTTCTGTGTAATTGCCTGTTCGAGCTGACGAGCATCGTAGCTCCACTTCGGCGGGTGCATTTTCACGAGCACCGGGACAGCCTCGACTGCCAATAATGCGCTGATGTGGTACTGATAGTACGGTTCGAAGAGGATCACTTCGTCACCGGGATTCAGCAGTGCCGCACAGGCACAGTGAAATGCACCGGTGGCCCCGGCACTGACCGTCACCTCGGTTTCGAAATCGACCGTGATCCCGTTATAGCGCGCCAGCTTCCCGGCAATGGCCTGCCGCAATTCCGGCAATCCATCGAAACGTGTATAGACATTGTAGCCGTCTACGATCGCCCGGCCGGCCGCCCGTAGGACCGCAGGGGGTACCGGTGTGTCACAAACCCCTTGTGCCATGTTAAGCCCCTTCACACTCACACAAGCCTGTGTCATGGCCCTGATTTCCGACTGCGCGAGATCCGCCATCCGCCGATTGACCGCACATTCCCTCTTCATGGAATCCCTCCTCCTATTTGCGGTCTCCTTTCTCGCAAACATCTGGGCATCCGTCAACTAGGGAATGAGTGACGAGTACCTAGGTTTGGGGGTTGCGCGATGGGAGAATACGTACCGGAAATGAAAAACTTGAAACTCGAAGTATTCTCCGTTCCCATCAAGAATGCAGATCATGACGCCGCTCGCTCCTGCTTCATCGGCGCAGACCCAGGGCGTGACTTGCAGGATGACCGCCCCTCAGACTGTCCACATCGTGGTTGCCCCTTATAATGCTCGTAGTGCCGCAGGACCTTCCGAACGTAGGATCGCGTTTCCCGAATACGGGGAATCTTCCCACCCTTCACACGATGCACCCCAGCGTTGTAGGCCGCCAAGGCCAACAGCAAATCGCCTTCGTAGAGATTGAGCAAATGACGCAGCTGCTTGGCCCCACCCCTGATGTTTTGCAACGGATCGTAGAGATCGGCCACCCGCAAGGTGGCCGCCGTATCCGGCGTCAGTTGCATTAACCCGACGGCGCC
>JABMDE010000087.1:43621-55162 GCA_015904055.1 Nitrospira sp.
TGATAACTGATTTTGGATGGATCGTAGCTGATTTCAACCGCTTCGGCGTGGCCGGTCCTCCCCGCGGAGACCTGCTCATAGGTGGGATCAGACACGCTCCCACCCATGTAGCCGGACACCACTGAGACAACACCCTCGACTTTCTCAAACGCCTCTTCCATGCACCAGAAACAGCCGCCCGCAAAATAGGCCTTCGCCGGTGCCGCCGCTTCGCTCACCGAGCCGGGTGACGAGACTGCGACTGCTCCGAACATGCACACCGCGATCGCGAAATATGACAGGCGTCGAATCGACATCATGGCGTTATCCTCCTCATTCCGCACCTGAACGTGCGTCGTCCGGACAGGCGTCGTCTTACATCCTACTATGTCCAGGCGGAACGAGTGAACGGCGTGATGAAGGGGCGTATGGGGGATTACGTTTTGTTGCTATGAGACCTTTGTGCTTATCACAAGGAGATGTTGTCATAGCCATCGCGCTCTGCAGACCGCGGATGCCAATTGCGTCCCCCCACCTGTTTCATAATCAACGCAATGGCCTCTTCCGGCGAAGCAGCGGCAGCAACCAGCCGTTTCCCCAGCTTGCGAAAGAACGCCACATCCGCCGAGGACGCCTCGACCAAAATGACGGGCTTCCCCGCCTTTACAGCCAAGGCCACTTCCGACACCGTGCCTGAACCGGTCAGCCCGCACGCGACGACCACCTGGCTCGTCAGCACATTGATGTTGTTGCGGCCGCTGCCCATTTCCGTGATGATCGGCACATCAACATGGCGGGAGACCTTGTCCTTGGCGGTCGGCAGCACACCAATCGTCAAGCTCCCGCCGACTCGCTTAGCGCCTTCGCAAGCGGCATCCATGACACCGACGTCACGGCCTCCTGTCAGCACGACCCAGCCGCGCCGCGCAATCAACTCTCCCAAAATCCGTGCGTTGTCGAGATCCTTCTTCTTGGCCTTCGCCGGCCCCATCACGCCTACGATAAATCGCATCGCCATCATCATGCACTAGATCAAAACCGAGACCCCGTCAGTGTTACATCGGCATGGGTCCATGCAGCTTTGAATCGCTGTTCCACTGCCTCCGCCTCAGCCTGCTTGCCTTGAGCCTGGAGACTCTGCATCAATCCGTAATAGGCCCAGCCATTGTCGGGATGCTTGGCCAGATCCGTTCGGTAGACCTCCTCGGCATCGGAGGCCCGTTTCACCATCAACAAGGTCGCTCCCAGGTAATGACGAATAGGAATCGGCCAGTACGGCGGTTCGGCATACGGCAAACCGTCTTCTATCAGCACGGCGTCCTTTAACAGCTTGATCGCATCGTCGTATTTCCCGCGGCGGGCGGCGATCTCACCTGCCAACAGACGTTCCGCAATCTTGAGCAGGGCCCGCTCTGTTTTCTCCTCAGGCGTGCGGTCCCGCCCCAAGCGTTTCGTCAATCCCGCCAAAACCGAATGTTCACCTTCCGCTCCCGGCAAACGCCCGGTGCCCACCAGCGCCAAACCACGCCCAAGCCGCCACAGGCCATTGTGCAGACGGAGACCCTTGCCGGGCGCCGGCTCCCGCAGCAATTCACCCCATTGCCCGAAGCGGATCATGGACCAAAGGGGGGTCACACGAAACAACTCCTTCCATTTATCTTTCTGCGCCGCTCAGGATGCTGAAAACGTCCGCCAGCGGCGTTCTCGCAGCGCTCCGAGGCTCAACGTACCGAAGCGTACGCCTCGCCTGTTCGCTCGCTGCGGCCTTGCTGAACGGCCATTTTGAGCATCCTGCGACTGTGACCCCGTCCTCACCATTCGACTAAATTTCCAGTATATTTAAGCCTAAACAAAGTTTTCCCGCAGCCTGCTAGCTTACGGTACTCTCGTCCATCGTGTGAACGTCGCAGCCTGGCCGAGGGACCGGCCCTGCATATCCAGAACAGTCCATACCACGGCATCTTCGACAAGAAATCGGCGCCCCGTTGCTGAAATGCGCACGCCTCGGTAGCGATCATAATACCCCCGCTCTTCTACCTGACGGAGCATGCGCGCACGCTCGGCTCGATTCATCGGTTCGGCGGTGAGGTGCGACGGTGTACGGGTCAACAGGTCCCACGTCATCTCCCAGAGATCAAGCGCCGCCTGATTCCCGTAATTCAGAATCGGGTCCGGCTCCGTCCCATGCGATACGACAACGAAGGGGGCGGCAAAGAGCGCTTCCGCTTGATCTGCAATCGAGCCAGATCCAACGAGCAAGTCTCGGCCGATCCAATGGTGATAACTGTCGAGCACCTGCTTCGACCAGGCAATGACTGATGGGAGCGCCCAGATAAGAGGAGTCATACGCTGCACTGTCGGATCAATACCCGGTGCAATGAAGCCGGATGATCCTTCTGCTAACACGGACAGCAGCACGACGCAAGGGACAGCCGGTCCCTGGCATGCAACCGACCGCCTATGTATAATAGGAGACATTCTGCATTCGGTGAATACACTCAACAAGGATTTGTTATGGCAGGCTCGACCTTACTCGATAAAATCTGGGAATCCCATGTCGTTCGCTCAGAACCGGACGGGACTACACTGCTGTATATCGATCGGCAGCTCGTCCATGAAGTGACCTCTCCTCAAGCATTTGAAGGATTGAAGCTTGCCGGACGCCGGCCGCGGCGAGCCGTAGCGACCCTTGCGGTGCCCGATCACAATGTCCCGACCACCGACCGGAAACTTGCAATTGCTGACCCGATCAGCGCCAAACAGATCCAAACCCTGGAGGACAATTGCCGGGATTTTGGGATCACGCTGTACGGTATGAACGACATCCGGCAAGGCGTCGTCCATGTCATCGGGCCCGAGCAAGGATTCACACTGCCGGGCACGACGATCGTCTGCGGAGACTCTCACACATCGACCCACGGGGCATTCGGAGCGCTGGCGTTCGGCATCGGCACCAGCGAAGTCGAACATGTGCTGGCAACCCAATGCTTGATTCAAAAGCGGCCGAAGACGATGGAAATCCGCGTCGACGGCGTACTGTCTGATCGATGCTCGGCCAAAGACATCATCCTCGCTATTATCGGCAAGATCGGCACAGCCGGGGGAACCGGCTACGTGATCGAGTATACGGGATCGGCCATTCGCGCCCTGAGCATGGAAGGGCGGATGACGCTCTGCAATATGTCGATTGAGGGCGGAGCCCGCGCCGGCATGGTCGCTCCGGATGAAAAAACGATTGCCTATATCAAGGGGCGTCCGCTCGCGCCCAAAGGCGACCTCTTCGAACAAGCCGTCAAAGCCTGGCACGATCTCAAGACTGATGCGGAGGCCCGGTATGACGTAACGGTCACCTTGCGGGCGGAGGACATTGCGCCTCAAGTCAGCTGGGGAACCAATCCCGGCATGGTGGTCGGCGTGGATCAGACTGTGCCGGACCCCAAAACAATCTCCGACGAGAACACGAAGCACGCGACGGAACGGGCGCTGGAATACATGGGGCTCACACCCAACATGCCGATCACCGGCATCACGATCGACAAAGTATTTATCGGCTCCTGCACCAACTCCAGAATCGAGGACCTCCGTCTCGCCGCAAGCCTCGCCAAGGGCAAACAGGTGGCGAAAACGGTCCATGCCATGGTGGTACCCGGGTCGGGACTCGTCAAGCAGCAAGCGGAGGCGGAAGGACTGGACCGTGTGTTCCGTGAGGCCGGATTTGAATGGCGCGAAGCAGGTTGCAGCATGTGTCTGGCCATGAATGCCGACGTGCTCCAGCCGGGCGAACGTTGCGCCTCCACCAGTAATCGAAACTTCGAGGGCCGCCAGGGGGCAGGCGGCCGAACACATCTGGTGTCGCCGGCTATGGCGGTCGCTGCTGCGATCGAAGGGCACTTTGTGGATATCAGAAACTGGCCATGAGCCGCGCCGCCTTACGCCTCACGTTTCACGCCAACAGGGTGCAGGCAAACTTGAATATAGATATAACATCGTTGGCATATTACAGATGACGCTAATGACCAAATTGAATCAGGATGCTCTAAATGGCCGTTCCGCAAGGCCGCAGCGAGCGAAGAGGCGAGGCGTACGCTCCGATACGTTGAGCTTCTGAGCGATGTGAGAACGACGCTGGCGGACTTTTTCAGCATCCTGCTAACGAGGAACCCATGCAAGCCTTTACTACGCTCACCGGATTAGTCGCTCCGCTCGATCGGGTCAACGTCGACACGGACCAGATTATTCCCAAACAGTTTTTGAAGACAATCAAGCGGACCGGCCTTCGCGAAGGACTGTTTTTCGATTGGCGCAGGAAGAAAGATGGATCACCGGATCCCAACTTCTTTTTGAATCAAGCCCGCTATCAGGGTGCCACGATCTTGTTGACCCGTGATAACTTCGGCAGCGGCTCATCCCGCGAACATGCGCCATGGGCCTTGCTCGATCAGGGGTTCCGCTGTGTGATCGCTCCAAGCTTCGCCGACATTTTTTACAACAATTGTTTTCAGAACGGAATCTTACCCGTCGTTCTGCAAGCGGACGAAGTGCTGTCCATCATGAAAGACGTCACCGGCACAGAGGGATATCGGCTCACCGTCGATCTCGGCGACCAGCGTGTGACAACACCGGGTGGAACCGCCTATCGATTTGCTGTAGACCCCTTCCGAAAAGATTGCCTCTACCGGGGCCTTGATTCCATCGGGCTGACCCTTCAACACGAAACAGCCATCACGGCCTACGAACGTCGGCGCATGCAGGACGCGCCGTGGCTGTTTACCGACATTCAGTAGCACGCGGGAAGGATTACCGATGAAGTGGGTGGTGACCCTGGTTGTCTTTCTTCTGGCAGGCTATCTGACGGTCGCCTTCAACTGGACCTATTCAGACGGGAATCGCGCGGGCTACATCCAGAAGTTTTCCAGAAAAGGCTGGGTGTGCAAAACCCATGAAGGCGAGCTGGCCATGACTACGGTCCCCGGTGTCGCGCCGCTGCTCTGGGGATTTACGGTCTGGGATGATCGAGTGGCCGATGATCTCTCGCGCGCTATGGGCAAGGCGCGTCATCCTGCATTACAAAGAGTACCGCTACCTTCCGACCACCTGCTTCGGTGACACGGCCTACTTCGTCGACCGCGTGGAAATCCAGGAATAGCCGCTGGCAGACGTTTCAGCATCTTGCTGCTAGAGCCATTTGCGCTGCCGAAATCCAATCAGCATCCCACCCGCGACGAGTCCCATAATTCCCAGGATCAGCGGGTACCCCCATTCCCATTTCAATTCCGGCATGTGCTCGAAATTCATCCCGTAAATACTCGCGATAAAACTGAGCGGCATAAAGATCGTCGTGATGACCGTCAGCACGCGCATGACGGCATTCAAACGATAGCTGACGCTTGAGAGATAGATATCGAGGCTGGCCGAGACCATTTCTCGCAAGGTCTCGATCGTATCGACGATGTGTACCACGTGATCATAGACATCGCGGAAAAACACTTTGCTGGGTTCGCGCAGGAATGGATGTTCCGACCGAGAAAGATTGTTGAGGGCGTCCCGAAGAGGCCAGACAGCCCGGCGGACAAACAATAGCTGCCGTTTCAACGCGTGGATGTCCTTCAGCGTGTCCGGGTTCGGATTCGCCACCACTCTTTCTTGTAACACTTCGATCTTTTCACCCAGCATTTCCAGCACCGCAAAATATTCGTCCACGACTGCATCCGCCAATGCATAGAGCAAATAGTCCGCCCCGAGCTGGCGGAGTCGCCCCTTGCCGCTACGTAATCGATCGCGGACCGGACGAAACACATCCGTTCCATTCTCCTGGAACGACAACACGTAATTTCGTCCCATCACGAAACTCACCTGCTCAACCAGGGTGTCTCCACGGTCCGTCCTGGTCAGCATCTTCATGACCAGGAACAAACAGGCCTCATAATCATCCAGCTTCGGACGCTGATCCGTATTGGCAATATCCTCCAGGAGAAGCGGATGGAGGCCGAATTGTTTTCCGAATGCCTCCAACACATCGACCTTGTGCACCCCGCTGACATTCACCCACAGCACCGTTTCGTCTGTGGGCAGGCGCAGGTCGTTCGGGTCCATGACAACACGTTCGTCGCACTGCGAACCTGAATAGGCGAACAGCGTGATCGCGACCGCGTCAGCCCGCTGTTCACCGATGTGAATCAGCGTGCCGGGGGACATTCCTGTTTTCCTGGATCGTTTCTGAACCAGCTTCATAGCACTGTGCTTGTACGCAGATTCCTACGTGAGGTCAAGTCTATCCCGGCACCCGTTCCCCGTTACGAAGGAGTCCTCGTGGCACATCCGTCCTGTCTGGACCGGCGATGAGGCAGGTGAGAGCGGTTTCCACACAGCGACGTCATGATGATGCATGACGCATGGATCTCGCGGTGCTTGACGATGAACTTAATGCGCAGGAGCGATGGCACTGAGAGTGGCAAGGGAGGAATTTTTACTGAGATGAAACGTGCCGCCTTTTTTGGTGGGCGTACGGTCCGCCCCAATTCGAACATACCACCACGTACCCTGGCCTTCCGAATGATCCTTCGATAGTGTTACCGAGAAACCACCCTCGCGGTCATTTTCCTTTTGATACCACTTCCCGACCCAGGTCCGGTCCGCAAACTGAGTCGTTTCGAATCGCCCATCCTTGTAGGAATAGGTCCCATTCCCTTGTTCGTCGAGTCGGAGCATGATGGCAGCACCATCTTCATATTCCCACTCCCCGGCAAGCACTGACCGGTCGTCCGCAGACAATTCCACCGAGACCGGTGGCTGAGCCACGGGTTGAGCGGCACACCCCGCAACTGACAGCACAGCAGCAAGACAGATCGTCGAGTACAGAGGATGACTCATGGGAGAAATTCATACCATGGAAGTGTGATGCAGACAAGCTCGGATCCGCTTTTGATATTGGAGAGATACAAACCTAATGTCTAATTTGCATGAGGCGCCTACAAGCCTCCTCAAGATCGGCATCAGTCTTGGCATAGCTGAAGCGAATGAAGTCGGCGCCGGTGCGGCCTGAAAAGAAGGCTTCCCCCGGAACACCTGCCACACCGGTTTGTTCTAAGAGGAACATCGCACGGTCTTTCCCGGTTGAACCAGGCAACTTGGATGCATCCGCCAACACGTAATAGGCCCCGTCTGGAACTGACGGCGTGAGCCCTGCCCCAGCCAACGCACTGCAAAACCGGTCGCGTTTATCCTGATAGGAGCGCGCAAGATCTCTATAGAAGTCGTCGGGCAATTCAAGAATTCCGCCCGCCACTCCCTTCTGAAGCGGAGCCGGAGCACAGACATACAACAGATCGTTCATCGCACCGATGGCTTGCGCCCATGGCCTGGCAGCCGCTGTATACCCGATGCGCCAACCCGTCACGCTAAAGGTTTTGGAGTATCCCCCGATCGTGATGGTACGCTCGGCCATCCCGGGCAATGCCGCCATACTCACATGGCGCCGTCCGTCGTAGAGAAAGTACTCGTAGATTTCATCTGTGAAGACGAACAGATCATGCCGGCTGGCGAGTGCTGCGATCCCCTCCAGTTCCTCTCGCATGAACACCTTGCCGGACGGATTTCCCGGCGAATTGACAATGATGGCCTTCGTTTTCTCTGTCAGTGCCTGTTCGAGCTGACGAGAATCGTAGCTCCACTTCGGCGGGTGCATTTTCACGAGCACCGGTACGGCCTCGACTGCCAATAACGCGCTGATGTGGTATTGATAGTACGGCTCGAATAGGATTACTTCGTCACCGGGATTCAGCAGTGCCGCACAGGTACAGTGAAATGCACCGGTAGCCCCGGCGCTGACCGTCACTTCAGTTTCGGAATCGACCGTGATCCCGTTATAGCGCGCCAGCTTCCCGACAATAGCCTGTCGCAACTCGGGCAATCCATCGAAGCGTGTGTAGACGTTGTAGCCGTCTTCGATCGCCCGCCCGGCTGCCCGCAGGACTGCAGTCGGGACCGGCGTATCACACACCCCTTGGGCCATGTTGAGACCCTTCGCGCTCACACAGGCCTGTGTCATGGCCCTGATTTCCGACTGCGCCAGATCCGCCATCCGCCGATTGACCGCACGTTCCCTCTTCATGAAGTCCCTCCTCCTAATATGCAGTCTCCTTTCTCGCAAACATCCAGGCATCCGTCAACTAGGGAATGTGTTGCCAGGTTGGGAGGTTGTGCGACGGGACAATCGGTGCCGGAAATGCGAAACCCGAAACATTCTCCGTTCCCATCACGCGTGCAGATTATGACGCCGCGTGGGTCTGCGTCATCAGCGCAGGTCCAGGGCGAGACTTGCAGGATGGCTGGCTCTCAGACTGTCCGCACCGGTGTAGCCCTCTATACTGCTCGTAGTGCCGCAGGACCTTTCGAACGTAGGACCGCGTTTCTCGAATACGAGGAATCTTTCCACCCTTCACGCGATGCACCCCGGCGTTATAAGCAGCCAAGGCTAACAGCAAATCGCCTTCATAGAGATTAAGTAAGTGGCGCAGCTGCTTGGCACCGCCCTTGATGTTTTGCAACGGATCATGGAGATCGGCTATCCGCAAGGTGGCCGCCGTATCCGGCGTCAGTTGCATTAACCCCACAGCGCCCTTATGCGACACCACATCCTGGCGAAAATCTGATTCGGTCTTGATCACCGCGCGAAGCAAATCCGGGTCAAGACGATAGCGTGCGGCATAGAACTCCACCGCGCGTCGAATTTCCTGGGAGGAATAGCGGACGGGCCCCTCATAATCCCGTTTCGTCGGGAGAGGGGTCGCCGCGATCATCACGCTTGAAAGGAATAGCACCATCACACAGCGCAGTGGAAACGCGGCGCCGCTGATCGGCCATATTGGTTGTTGGAAAGCCACATTGTGACCTGATCGTTCCATGTGTCATGGAAGGACCCGGGTCACAGACTCTTCACTCAAAAGCCATGCCGTTTTAGCCGGCCATAACCCCATGAAGACTCACACAAACTCGAATCGTGCCCTGTGCGATATATGCGACAACTACGACAATTCGGTCATTTTTTGCCGAATGGGCCGATTACCGATTTGGACAGACTCCTACGACTTACCCCATAAAACTTCCAACCTCTGAGCCCGACCGCAGTTGAACTTGTAGTATTTATATCTGATCGGATTCTTCTTGTAATAATCCTGGTGGTAATCTTCCGCCGGATAGAATGTCGAGGCTTTCACCAACTGCGTGACAATCGGAGCGGAAAACCGTTTGGATCGCTCGATCACAGATTTCGATTCTTCGAAAAGCCGTTGCTCCTCTTCCGTCCCATAGAACACCGCGGACCGATATTGGCTCCCATGGTCACAGAACTGGGCATTCGGCATCACCGGATCGATGTTATGCCAAAAGGCTTCCAGCAATTTCTGATAACTGACTTTGGATGGATCGTAGTAGATTTCGACCGCTTCGGCATGGCCAGTCCTCCCCGCGGAGACTTGCTCATAGGTAGGATCAGGCAGGGTCCCACCCATGTAGCCGGACACCACTGAGACAACACCCTCCACCTTTTCAAACGCCTCTTCCATGCACCAGAAACAGCCGCCTGCAAAATAAGCCTTTGCCGGAGCCGCTGCTTCGCCCGCCGAGCCGGACGGCGAGACTGCGACTGCGCCGAACATGCACGCCGCGATTGCGAAACATGACAGGCGTCGAATCGACATCATGGTTGTACCCTCCTCATTCCGCATCTGAACCTGCGTCTTCCGGGCAGGCGTCGCCTTACATCCTACTATGTCCAGGCGGAATGAGTGAACGGCGCTGCGAGGAGTCGTCCTGGGGGATTACGTCTTGTTGCGACAAGACCTTTGATGCTTCTCACAAGGAAATATTGTTATAGCCATCGCGCTCTGCGGACCTCGGATACCGATGGCGTCCCTCCACCTGTTTCATGATCAACGCAATGGCCTCTTCCGGTGAAGCAGCGGCAGCAACCAGTCGCTTCCCCAGCTTGCGAAAAAATGCCACATCCGCCGAGGACGCCTCTACCAAAATGACGGGCTTCCCCGCCTTCACAGCCAAGGCCACTTCCGACACCGTCCCCGAACCGGTCAGCCCGCACGCAACGACGACCTGGCTCGTCAGCACATTGATGTTGTTGCGGCCGCTGCCCATCTCCGTGATGATTGGGACATCGACATGGCGGGAGACCTTGTCCTTGGCGGTCGGCAGGACACCGATCGTCAGACTCCCGCCGACTCGCTTGGCGCCTTCGCACGCAGCATCCATGACACCGACATCGCGGCCTCCTGTCAGCACAACCCAGCCGCGTCGCGCAATCAACTCTCCCAACATCCGTGCGTTGTCGAGATCCTTCTTCTTGGCCTTCGCCGGCCCCATCACGCCTACGATAAATCGCATCGATCCTCCCCATCATCACGCAAGAGATCAAAACCGAGACCCCGCTAGTGTTACATCGGCATGGGTCCATGCAGTCTTGAATCGCTGTTCCACTGCCTCCGCCTCAGCCTGTTTACCTTGAGCCTGGAGGCTCTGCATCAATCCATAACAGGCCCAACCATTGTCGGGATGCTTGGCCAGGTCTGTTCGGTAGACCTCCTCGGCATCGGAGGCCCGTTTCACTGCCAACAAGGTCGCTCCCAGATAGTGACGAATAGGAATCGGCCAGTACGGCGGTTCGGCATACGGCAAGCCGTCTTCTATCAGCACGGCATCCTTCAGCAACTTGATCGCATCGTCATATTTCCCGCGGCGGGCAGCGATCTCACCTGCCAACAATCGTTCCGCAATCTTGAGCAGTGCCCGCTCTGTTTTTTCCTCAGGCGTGCGATCCCGCCCCAAGCGTTTCGTCAACCCCACCAACACCGAATGTTCACCTTCTGCCCCCGGCAAACGCCCAGTGCCCGCCAGTGCCAAACCACGCCCAAGCCGCCACAGGCCATTGTGCAGACGAAAGCTCTTGCCGGGCACCGGCTCCCGCAACAATTCGCCCCATTGCCCAAACCGTATCATGGACCAGAGGGGCGTTACACGAAACGATTCCTTCCATTTATCTTTTTTCGCCGCTTCCTCGCCGATCCGTTCAACCAGCTGGCGCGCGACCTCCAACGATTTGGCCTGTCGACCCTCCATAGCTGACGAAGCCCATAAGAAATGAAGGTTATGCGGGTAGTAGCTGTCGGCATAGTCGCCGGCTGCATTCCGGCCGGCCAGATACGCCTGATCGGTATGAACCGCGTGCGCATTCCGCTCAGCCGCATCATGGTATCGACCCAGGCGCATATAGATATGGGCCGGCATATGCACCAGATGCCCGGCGCCCGGCATCAGGCCGGGCAAGCGATCCGCGCAGGCCAACGCCCGATCCGGAGCCGGCGAGGCTTCGACCGTATGGATATAGTAGTGACAGGCGCCTGGATGATCGGGGTGTTTCGACAGAATCGATTCCAAGGTAGAAACAATCTCGTCCGTACCTGGGCGTGGCTGCCCCTCAGCCGTCCACAAATCCCAAGGCCGCAAGTCCATCATAGACTCGGCGAATAACACCCCGGCATCCGGATCGTCGGG
>JABMDE010000087.1:55282-63030 GCA_015904055.1 Nitrospira sp.
TGCCGACGACAGCTGCTCCGGCGAGGGGATGCGACGGATTAAATTGATCGGCTCATCATTGAATCGGCGAGACATGTGCGCTTCTCCACACCATATTTGCACCACCACACTGCATATGGTGATAAACAGTCTGTTGTCTACTCCTGCCAGACACAAGAGTCAACGATTTTCTCCGGCTTTTTTGGATAACCGCCTGCCAAGGAACTATTGGCACGATGTGACGGAGGGAATTAGAAAATTCCTGAGGACTGAGTGCTGAGATGTTCGGACCGGATGACCTGCCTGTACCGAGACAATGCGCGTTCCCACAGATTGGCCCCTGTACCAGGCTGTAATCAAATCGCTAAAAGCGCGTGACGCTGGAAAAGTTGAATTCCGGCAGGACCATGGCCGGCGCCAGCATCTTTCCGGTCTCTGCCGTCACCGCCTCCATCGGTCCCGTTGCGGCATCGATCTGTTGAAAGATGCGGAGTGGACTGTCGTGGAATCGGAAGTTTTTGATCGCAGAAACGATTTCTCCTTTTTCCACGAGAAATGTGCCGTCTCGCGTCATACCGGTCACAGTGAGATCTGTGGGGTTAACGGTGCGAATATACCAAAAGTTTGTGACCAGGATCGCCCGATCGGTTCGTTTGATAAGGTCCTGCACGGTGCCGTACGCAGCACCATTGACGGACAGGACCGGTGCGTCCAGGGTCGGAAGATCTTGCACTCCGTGGGTTTTTGCCGTGAACCGATCATGGGCCAGTTGGGCGAGCAGGCCATGGTCGATCCATGTGGACGGCATACTCGGCAAGCCTTCTGAGGTCAATCCCACACCAAGCAGGTCGGCATGGCCAGGCGCGTTACACAACGTCAGCCGGTCGTCGACAATCTGCGCTCCCAGTTTGCCTGCGAATGGGCTGGTGCCTTTGTCATAGGATTTGGCGTCGAGCGACCACATGAGCCACGTCCACAGACCTGCCACGGCGGCCGGTTCGAGGATGACCGGATAGGGCCCGGCTGGAAGCTCTACCGGCTCTCGACTGCGCTTCGCCTTTGCAATAGCCGCCAGCGTCCGTTCCTGAATTTTCAGGTGATCCACCGAGCGGTGCGCCGCCGCACTCCACCCGGTCGCATCTCCCGTCTGGGCCGTGAGGCTGAATCGTGCATCCGCCCGCACTTCGTAGCCGAAGAGTCCGTTGTTGGCCGCAATGCCCACCGACGCCGTCGAAGTTGAGACCACCCCCGCAGCCAGTAGATTCTCCATGCGGCAGTGCCCGATGGCTTCGTTCGCATATTCGAGGCGGCGCGCCGGTCCCGCCGCCGTCGTTTCCGGCCTGGCTGTTTCACGAGCCACGAACGGGAACGGCTCCGGAGGTGGAAGATATTCCGGATCCTCTGGTGAAATTTGTGCAATACGCTCAGCCCGCGCGAGCGTCTCGTGGATCGACCCGGCGGTAAAATCCGTCGTGGACGCCGTGCCATGCCGCCTGCCGAATGCGACCGTCACAACCAGTGTCCCGCGCCGCTGATCCACATTCTGCACGACTTGGTTGTTGGCAAATCTGGCGGTACCGGCATGCACATCATGGATCGTCACGGTAGTCTCGTCACCGGAAGATCGGGTAAACACCAGGTCGGCGAGAAAGCGAAATTCCTCACGCCCCGTCATTTTCGGCCAGCGCTTGGTGTTCCCCACACTCATGAACGCCCCTCGCCTCTGATGACCTGCACGTTTCGGAATCGTGCCGGGGATGCGGCATGGGTCATCCAGCCCGATTGACCCGGCTGCCCCTTGCCACAGGTAATAAATCCATACCGCCGTCGAAACGTCCGGTCCGCGACTCCGTCGCAGCTGTTCCAGAATTCCGGCGTGATCCCATGGTAGATCACATCGCGAAGCATGTGGGTGCGCTTCCCCTTTTCAATCAGCCAGAAGGCATCGCCACCGAACTGAAAGTTGTATCGCCGTTGATCGATGCTGTAGGACCCGTGGCCTTCGATATAAATTCCCCGCTTCACACCGGCGATCAGCTGATCGAGCGTGTCAGTGCCGGGATCGAGTCCGATATTGGCGATGCGAACCATTGGAATGCTGCCCCATCCGTCAGCTCGATTCGAGCCACGCGAACGAGCATCACCAATCTTCGGCGCAACTTCCCGATTGGTACAGTAGCCGACGAAAATCCCGTTCCGGATAACATCCCACTGTTGGCACTGCACACCATCATCGTCATACCCGGTTGCCGCAAGCGTATCCGGTTCAGTGTTATCGGCCACGAGACTTACGTCCGGCGAGCCATAGCGAAAGTTTCCCAGCTTTTCTGTCGTCAAAAAACTGGTGCCGGCATAGTTGGCCTCGTACCCGAGTGCTCGATCCAGCTCACTGGGATGGCCGCAGGACTCATGAATGGTCAAAGATAGGTGTTCGGGATCCAGGACAAGATCATACAGACCGGCATCCACCACTTGTGCCTTGACCTTTTCCACCGCTTGCACGGCCACACGCGAGGCCTCCCGCTGCAGATCGGCCTCCTCGATTAATTCATAGCCTTGGCGAAGATGGGGCGTATTGAAGCTGCGTGAAGCAAACCGGCCCTCGTACAGTGCCGTCGCCGTACACTCACCCTGTCCCGCCAACAAATCAAATTCCAGGTGTGAGCCCTCCGTCGATACGAATAGCTTACGATCTCGACGGGCCCACAGACTGGCGCTGCTTCGCGCAATCCCCTCCTGTCGATGGAGCCTGTCCATCACGTTCAGCAATAAGTCGGTTTTTTTCTCCAGCGGCACACTGAAGGGATTGATACGGCAGGACGTGACCACACGATCGCGATGGACCGGTTCCGGAACCAATCGGATCTTCTCAAGCGCGACAGAGGCAGACCCCTTGGCAATCTCCACAGCCAAATCTGCCACACGCGGGACCTCTTCAAGTGACAGGATGGAGCTTGCGGCAAACCCCCAGGATCCGTGATAGAGCACACGCACCCCGAATCCGGTGTCACGGACATCTTGAATCGACGCGATCCGACGATCTTCACCGTCGATCTGTTCTGTTTGGCTGTCTTGAATGCGGATATCGCCGTACTCTGCGCCCGATGCCGCAATGCGTTTCAGAGCCAGCTCGGCGAATTCGTCCCAGATCGGAGAGCTCATGGTGATCACTCTCGAATTGAATGAAGTGATGGGTAGTATAACAGGACGCGGGCAGGAACGGTGAGCGCGAGCAGTGCGGGTTGGGCAGATGTCTGTAGATGGCGTTTGAGTTGTTAAATAAACGGTGGGGGCAAGAGGAGTTCTTGCCCCATAGGCAGGACTGCGGTTTTGGCTGGAAGGTGACGTCCCGCCAAAACTGCAGCACCCACTATTCAAGAAGGTCAGACCACCGTGCCCATGCGGGTCTCGTCGACGAAGGTCTCGGTCGCATCGTCGATCGCCCGGCTGTGGCGGCCTTTGGGAGGCAGGATGAAGAGTTGTTTCGGGTCGATCTTGTCTTTCTTCTCCGGCGGCATCGACATCTCAGTCCCGCATAGAACACCACCAACATCGCCGTGAGCACGATCCGCTCGATCCCGCTGTCGGCTTGGGTGGTATACCAGAGCACCACCGCCATGAGCCCCAAACACCATCCGACATCTCCGATCGCGGCATTCTTCACACGCCGCTGTACCGCCCACAGCCACACCATGACGACCGCCATCACAAGATAGGCCGTCACGACAAGGGACAAGGGGTCGGATTCAATGATTCCGGTTTCAGATCCCATCATGCATCCTTCATTGTTATCTTTTACGGTACGCCGGGCTCATAGTCCCACAAATCGGTGTCTCGATGCACCCGACCCTCCAGCCAACTGCGAAAGCCTGGAATGGGAAACGACAAGACGGCCTGGATCTTCTCGCAGTTCAGAGAGAGATCAGCAGGCCGCAGCGCACCGGCATGGGAGCGAGCGGACCCCTCGACAAGCCGGCCTTGCAGTTCCGGATACCAGGGCAACAGCGCCTGTCCGATTTCCCAGCGTGACAACCGTTCCCGGCCACCGAGATGATAGAGGCCCGGCACAGTCTTGGTACATAGTTCCCAGATAGTCCGCGCAATGGCTCCAGCCGGTAACGGAGCGCGAAACTCATCGGCATAGAGCGAGGCGTTCGCACCGCTCTTAGCCATACGACACATGTCTTCGACGAAGCTCCAATCCCCATGCTGCGACGTTCCGGCTGTCAGCACAATCCGCAGCACCGTGTGGCGGGGATTCTCCAAAACAAGCCGTTCCGCTTCCAGTTTGGTCTTGCCGTAGACGTTGATGGGATTCGGGGTGTCTTCTTCCCGATACCAGCCCTGCCGGCCGTCGAAGACTTCGCCACTTGATAGAAAGATAAACGGGATATCGTTGGAGAGTCGAGCCAGTTGAGCTGTTGCGTCCACGTTGATACAACGGGCCAGTTCAGGCTGCTGCTCACAATCCTTCGTGCGGCTCAGGGCCGCGCAGTGGATGACGGCGTGAGGGTCGATCCGCTGCCAGGTCCGCTCGACAGCAGCCTGATCTGTGAGGTCAAGATCGGCACGAGTGAGCCCATGAACCTCCCAGCCTGACGCCCATCGAGCCGCGGACGTCATCACATACTGCCCGATCAGTCCCGCTGCTCCCGTCACAACCACACGCGGCGTCATGACAGGTCCATGGCGAAACCGTTTGTTCGGAGAGATGGCATTGAGGCAACCGGTTAGATGAGTGGGGCACGGCCTACAGGCACCGATAATGTCCCATCGAAGCGTGCAGGCTTACATTGCGGGGAGATTCTACGACTTCAGACTGCCGGTTGGAAGAGGTCACACCGGCAAACAGGAACAGTTACAAGTACGAAGACTGGTCACCCGATTGTGGTTGCAAAGATAGGCGCACGGCCTCCTCGCAAACCCTTCACGACTAGGCGGCTCGCGATTCCGATTCCGGGAGAGCCTCGTCGCCCGGCATCCAGCGAGTCAAGGTCTCAGCAAGGGCTTTACTGGCCACCGGCTTGCTGATGAAGTCGTCCATCCCCGCCTTCAGACACTGCTCACGGTCCTCTTGCATGGCGTTGGCCGTCATGGCAATGATCGGCGTTCGCTTCCCCCCGGCTTCTCGGCTGCGAATGGCAGTGGTGGCTTGGAATCCATCCATGACAGGCATCTGGCAGTCCATCAGCACCAGGGCATACGGGATCCGTTCCAGCGCCTCAACGGCCTCGCGTCCATTCCCGGCAATATCCACCCGATAGCCGAGTTTTTCGATCATTTTCACCGCCACTTTTTGGTTAATGGGATTATCTTCCGCGACAAGGATGCGCCCGCGCGACTGCGCCTGCGCTTCCGACAGGCTATGGCGGGTAATCAGCGGCGCAGGAGGATGCGTCGTGCCCGAACCGGCAGGGGATGCGTTCGCCAAGACAAGACCGAGGCATTCATACAACTGTACTTGCCGGATCGGTTTCGTCAGGTAGGCGGCAATCCCGGCATCCTGCGCTGCTTTGGCGTCGCCCCGCCGGCCCAACGCGGTGAGGAGGATCAAGCGGGTGGCACTGAGCAGCGCGTCCGCCTTAATCCGGCGGGCCAACTCCAGGCCGTCCATACCCGGCATCTGCAAGTCCAAAATCGCCAGGTCAAACGGCGCACCCCGCTCCACGGCACTCCGCAGCAAGTCCAGCGCCTGGGCCCCGCCTTCGGCACTTTCGTAGACCATGCCTTTCACGCGCAGCTGATACTCCAGGGTCTGCCGATTCATCGCATAATCGTCGACGATGAGTGTGCGGCTGCCTGCGAGGCTGGCCGAAATCGGCGCGACGTGACGAACCTCGTCGGGTTGGGCCTCGCACCGGATAGTGAACCAGAAGGTGCTGCCCGTTCCGTCCCCCCTGCTCGTGACCCCGATCTGTCCCCCCATCAACTCCACCAGCTTTTTGCAAATCGCCAAGCCCAAACCGGTCCCCCCGAACTTGCGCGTCGTCGACCCATCGGCTTGCGTGAAGGGCTGGAAGAGTTTTGCCTGCTGTTCCGGCGTCAGTCCGATCCCGCTGTCTGTGATCTCAAACTTCACAAGGAGATCCTGTGATGCTCCGGTCTTCTCGTCGGTCGCCAGGCTGACCGTGAGGACGACATCACCCCGTTCGGTAAACTTGATCGCATTGCCGAGCAAATTGACCAGGACCTGGCGCAGACGACCGGGGTCGCCACAAAGCCCGGTCGGCACGTCAGACTGTACCAGGCACGCGAGTTCGAGCCCTTTGGTATAGGCGCGCTCGGCGACCAGCGCGAGGGTGTCTTCAATGGTCGTCCGTACGTCAAACGCGAGGCGCTCGAGACTCAATTTTCCCGCTTCGATCTTGGAGAAGTCTAAAATGTCGTTGATGATGTCCAGCAGGTGCTCGCCTGAACGGCGCACCATGTCGGCATATTCTTTCTGTTCGTTGGAGAGCGCCGTATCGAGCAACAGCCCAGTCATGCCGATGATCCCGTTCATCGGCGTCCGAATCTCATGGCTCATCGTAGCCAGGAATTCGGATTTGATCTTTGCGGCGCCGAGGGCTTTGTCGCGAGCCTCTTCCAGCTCATGATTCTTCGTTTCAAGTTCCTGCGCGGCGTGCGCCAGGGCAGCATCGGACTGGCGGCGTTCCGTGATATCCGTCATCGCGCCCATCATGCAGGCAGGCCGGCCGGCCCCATCCCACCGGGTCACCTTCCCGCGCATGGCAAACCATTTCCACTCACCTGACTGGTGCCGCACACGATGCTCGATGACAAACCCGGCCATTCTCCCTTCCAGGTGATCGTTCAGCGCTTGCTCGACCCACGGACTATCCTCCGGATGCACACGGGTTTTCCAATCGGAAAGATCGTTGAGGGCGCTCTCCTCCTGCTCCAGACCGAGAAGCCTGATCCAACTCGGACTGTAGTGGGCCTGTCCGGTGATCAGGTCCCAGTCCCACAACCCATCGGTCGCGATCTCAATGGCAAGCCGGAGCCGGTTCTCGCTGGCCTTCAGCGCTTCTTCGGCCTGCTTGCGTACCGTGATATCGCGCACGATGGCGACGATATATTCCCGGTCGTGGCGTAGCAATTGGGCGTTGACTTCAACGGGGAACGTCGTGCCATCTTTCCGCCGGTGCAGGCTCTCAATGCGTAAGGGAACGTCAGTCTCCCGCAAGCGCCGCATGTATTCTTGAAAGACCGGTGGCGTAACCAGCAGATCGATCTCCGGCACGGTCAACGCCAACAATTCACTGCGCGTATAACCGATGCTCTCATGCGATTGCCAATTGCCATCCAGGAAGCGTCCGGTTGTGGGATCGATGACCTCGATGGCGTCCGTCACCTTGTCCAGCAAGGCCCGAAACAGTGTACGGTCATCTTCAGCCTGCTTGCGCTCGGTGATGTCCTCTGAAAAGATGATGATCCCCCCGACAGACCCGCCAGCCGTCAGCCAGGGGCGAATTTCCCACCGGCTCCAATCCGTGCGGCCATCGAGCCGGATAAACGGATCTTCCTCGCAGCCCTCGATGGCACCGGCCAAACATCGACGATGAATGGCCTTCCACCGTTCTGGAATCTCTGGAAAGACCTCATAGTGGCTCCGGCCAACAAGCGGTTCGTTGCCCACTCGATAATCCGACCGCCAACGCTGACTGACAGCGATGTACCGCATCTCGTGATCGAGCATGGCCAGGGCGACCGGACTGTGTTCGATGAGGAGCCGCAACCGCTCCTCCCGTTCAGCCAGCTCCGCTTCC
>JABMDE010000087.1:63150-66699 GCA_015904055.1 Nitrospira sp.
AAGTGCGCGAGTTGCCGGTCGGCCCTCGTTTGACCGGACACCGCGATACCCCAGATCAACAACCCGACTATCTCGATCAGCGAGGATGGCGGCTTGGGATTCCAGAGCAGCACCAGAAACGGCACGGAGAAAACCGCCACGGCCAGCGCTTGCAGCTGAAAATACGTGAACATCTTGGCCGACTCTGAATCCCCCCATTTCTTCCGCAGGCGTTGATAGCGGGCATCTTCCGGTTGTCCGATCACGCGGTCGAAGAGAATGTAGCGCCCTAGTCGTCCCGCATAGAACACCACCAACATCGCCGTAAGCACGATCCGCTCGATCCCGCTGTCGGCTTGGGTGGTATACCAGAGCACCACTGCCATGAGCCCCAGACACCATCCGACATCCCCGATAGAGGCATTCTTCACGCGCCGCTGCAACACCCACAGCCATACCATGACGATCGCCATCACAAGATAGGCCATCACGACAAGGGATAAGGGGTCGGATTCAATGATTTCGGTTTCAGATCCCATTATGCATCCTTCATGTTTCCCGTTTACGGCACGCCGGGCTCATAGTCCCACAAATCGGTGTCTCGATGCATCCGACCCTCCAGCCAACTGCGAAAGCCCGGAATGGGAAACGACAAGAGGGGCTGGATCTTCTCGCAATTCAGAGAGAGATCGACAGGCCGTGGTGCCCCGGCATGGGAGCGAGCAGACCCCTCGACGAGCCGGCCTTGCAGTTCCGGATACCATGGCAACAGCGCCTGTCCAATCTCCCAACGCGACAATCGTTCCTGACCACCGAGATGATAGAGACCCGGCATGGCCTTCCCAGCTACTTCCCAGACTGCTCGCGCAATCACGCCGGCCGGAAGAGGGCAGCGGAATTCATCTGCGTACAGAGTCATGCGCGTGCCAGACTTGGCCGCCCGGCACATGTCTTCGACGAAGCTCCGATCACCCTGCTGCGAGGTTCCCGCCGTCAGTACGATTCGTAGCACCGTGTGGCGGGGATTCTGCAGAACAAGCTGCTCCGCTTCCAGTTTGGTCTGGCCGTAGAAATTGACGGGGTTCGGGGCATCTTCTTCCCGATACCAGCCCTGCCGGCCGTCAAAGACTTCGCCGCTGGATAGAAAGATCAGCGGGAGATTGTTGGAGAGTCGCGCCAGCTGAGCCGTGGCGTCCACGTTGATGCGACGGGCCAGTTCGGGCTGATGCTCACAATCCTTCGTACGGCTCAGGGCTGCGCAGTGGATGACGGCGTGAGGGTCGATCCGCTGCCAGATCCGCTCGACAGCAACCTGATCAGTAAGGTCAAGATCCGCACGAGTAAGCCCATGAACCTCCCAGCCTGGCGCCCATCGAGCAGCGGACGTCATCACATAACGCCCGATGAGTCCCGCTACTCCCGTGATAACGACACGCGTCGTCATAACACGTCCACGGCGAAACCGTTTGTTCGAAGAGATGACATTGAGGCAACCGGTTAGATGAGTGGATCCTGCCGACGGTGTCCCATCGAAGCAGGCAGGCTCATATGGCAGGGAGATTCTACGACTTCAGACTATCGGTTGGAAGAGGCCACACACGCAATCAGAAAAGAGGGCGAGCACGCAGACTAGTCAACCGGTTATGGTTGCAAAGATAGTCGCACGGCCCCCAGGGAAACTCCTCACGCCTACGCGGCTCGTGATTCCGATTCCGGAAGAGACACCTCGCCGGGCATCCAGCGCGTCAAGGTCTCGGCGAGGGCTTTACTGGCGACCGGCTTGCTGATGAAGTCGTCCATCCCCGCCTTCAGACACTGCTCGCGATCCTCCTGCATCGCGTTGGCCGTCATGGCAATGATCGGCGTCCGCTTCCCCCCGGCTTCTCGGCGGCGAATGGCCTGCGTGGCCTGGAATCCGTCCATCACCGGCATCTGGCAATCCATCAGGACCACGGCATACGGGATCCGTTCGAGCGCTTCAACGGCCTCGCGCCCATTCCCGGCAATATCCACCCGATAGCCGAGTTTTTCGATCATTTTCACCGCCACTTTTTGGTTAATGGGATTATCTTCCGCAACAAGGATATGTCCGCGAGACTGCGCCTGCGCTTCAGACAGGCTGTGGCGAGTAATCAGCGGAGCCGGCGGGTGTGCCGTACCTGAGACCGTCGGAGATGCGTTGGCCAACACCAGGCTGAGACAACTGTACAATTGCGATTGCCGGATCGGTTTCGTCAAGTAGGCGGCAATCCCAGCATCTTGTGCCGCTTTGGCATCACCCCGCCGGCCCAACGAGGTGAGGAGGATCAAACGGGTGGCACTGAGCGGCGATTCCTCCTTAATCCGGCGTGCCAACTCCAGGCCGTTCATGCCCGGCATCTGCAAATCCAAAATTGCCAGGTCAAACGGCGCACCACGCTCCGCAGCTTTCCGCAGCAAGTCCAACGCCTGGGCCCCGCCTTCGGCACTTTCGTAGGCCAGGCCCTTCGCGCGTAGCTGATACTCCAGGGTCTTCCGACTCATGGCGTGATCGTCGACGATGAGCGTGCGGCTGCCTGCGAGGCTGGCCGAAATCGGTGCGGCGTGACGAACATCTTCAGGTTGAGCCTCGCACCGGATGGTGAACCAGAAGGTGCTACCCGCTCCGTCCCCCTTGCTCGTGACCCCGATCTGTCCACCCATCAACTCCACCAGCTTCTTGCAGATGGCCAAGCCTAAGCCGGTGCCTCCGAACTTGCGCGTCGTCGACCCATCGGCTTGCGTGAAGGGCTGGAAGAGTTTTGCCTGCTGCTCAGGCGTCAGTCCAATCCCGCTGTCTGTGATCTCAAATTTCACGATGAGATCCTTTGATGCTCCGGCCTTCTCGTCGACCACCAGAGTAACCGTGAGGACGACATCACCTCGTTCAGTAAACTTGATCGCGTTGCCGAGCAGATTGACCAGGACCTGGCGCAGACGACCGGGGTCGCCATGGAGCCCGGTCGGGATGTCGGACTGCACCAGGCACGCGAGTTCGAGCCCTTTGGCATAGGCGCGCTCGGAGACAAGCGCGAGAGTATCTTCAATGGTCGTCCGTACGTCAAACCCGAGACGCTCGAGACTCAGCTTGCCCGCTTCGATCTTGGAGAAGTCCAAAATGTCGTTGATGATGTCCAGCAGATGCTCACCGGATCGGCGCACCATGTCGGCATATTCCTTCTGTTCGTCGGAGAGGGTCGTATCCAGCAGCAACCCGGTCATGCCGATGATCCCGTTCATCGGTGTTCGAATCTCATGGCTCATCGTGGCCAGGAATTCGGATTTGATCTTCGCGGCACCCAGGGCTTTGTCGCGCGCCTCCTCCAATTCATGGTTCTTCTTTTCAAGCTCCTGCGCGGCTTCCGCCAGGGCGGCATCAGACAGGCGGCGCGCCGTGATATCCGTCATCGCGCCCATCATGCAGGCCGGCTGACCGGCCTCATTCCACCTGGTCACCTTCCCGCGCATGGCAAACCATTTCCACTCGCCTGAGCGGTGGCGAACACGATGCTCAATGACAAACCCTGGCATTCTCCCTTCCAGGTGATCATT
>JABMDE010000087.1:66819-74599 GCA_015904055.1 Nitrospira sp.
GAACACCACCAACATCGCCGTGAGCACGATCCGCTCGATCCCGCTGTCGGCTTGGGTGGTATACCAGAGCACCACCGCCATGAGCCCCAGACACCATCCGACATCCCCGATGGCGGCATTCTTCACACGCCGCTGCAATGCCCACAGCCATGCCATGACGATCGCCATGACAAGATAGGCCGTCACGACAAGGGACAAGGGGTCGGATTCAATGATTCCGGTTTCAGATCCCATCATGCATCCTTTGTTCTTATTCTTACTTATCTTTTACGGCACGCCGGGCTCATAGTCCCACAAATCGGTGTCTCGATGCACCCGACCCTCCAGCCAACTGCGAAAGCCTGGAATGGGGAACGACAAGAGGGTCTGGATCTTCTCGCAGTTCAGAGAGAGATCCGCAGGCCGCGGCGCACCGGAATGGGAGTGAGCAGACCCCTCGACAAGCCGGCCTTGCAGTTCTGGATACCAGGGCAACAGCGCCTGTCCGATTTCCCATCGTGACAACTGTTCCCGACCACCAAGATGATAGAGGCCCGGCACGGCCTTACCGACTACTTCCCAGACTGCTCGCGCAATCGCACCGGCCGGAAGGGGGCAGCGGAATTCGTCCGCGTACAGCGTCAGGCTCTTGCCGGACTTGGCCGCCCGGCACATGTCTTCGACAAAACTTCGATCCCTCTGATGCGACGTTCCGGCTGTCAGCACAATCCGCAGCACCGTGTGGAGGGGATTCTCCAAAACAAGCCGTTCCGCTGCCAGTTTGGTCTTGCCGTAGACATTGATGGGATTCGGAGTGTCTTCTTCCCGATACCAGCCCTGCAGACCGTCGAAGACTTCGCCACTTGATAGAAAGATAAACGGGATATCGTTGGAGAGTCGAGCCAGCTGAGCTGTTGCGTCCACGTTGATGCAACGGGCCAGTTCAGGCTGCTGCTCACAATCCTTTGTGCGGCTCAGGGCCGCGCAGTGAATGACGACGTGAGGGTCGATCCGCTGCCAGATCCGCTCGACAGCAGCCTGATCCGTAAGGTCAAGATCGGCACGAGTGAGCCCGTGAACCTCCCAGCCTGGCGCCCATCGAACAGCGGACTTCATCACATACTGCCCGATCAGTCCCGCTGCTCCCGTCACAACCACACGCGGCGTCATGACAGGTCCATGGCGAAACCATTTGTTCGGAGAGTTGGCATTGAGGCAACCGGTTAGCAGGCTACAGAAAAACTCGGTTTAGACATACAACATCCTGGAAATCTCGTCGAATGGTGCGGACGAAGGCCGCAGCGAGCGAAGAGGCGAGGCGTACGCTTCGGTACGTTGAGCCTCTGAGCGATGCGAGAACGCCGCTGGCGGACTTTTTCAGCATCCTGCTAGGTGAGTGGATCACTGCCTGCAGGCACCGATAATGTCCCATCGAAGCGTGCAGGCTTACATTGCGGGGAGATTCTACGACTTCAGAACGTCGGTTGGAAGAGGTCACACCGTCAAACAGGAACGGTTACAAGTACGCAGACTGGTCACCTGGTTGTGGTTGCAAAGATAGGCGCACGGCCTCCTCGCAAACCCTTCACGACTAGGCGGCTCGTGATTCCGATTCCGGGAGAGCCGCCTCGCCCGGCATCCAGCGAGTCAAGGTTTCAGCAAGGGCTTTACTGGCCACCGGCTTGCTGATGAAGTCGTCCATCCCCGCCTTCAGACACTGCTCACGGTCCTCCTGCATCGCGTTGGCCGTCATAGCAATGATCGGCGTCCGTTTCCCCCCGCCTTCTCGGCGGCGAATGGCAGTGGTGGCTTGGAATCCATCCATCACCGGCATCTGGCAGTCCATCAGCACCAGGGCATACGGGATCCGTTCCAGCGCGTCAACGGCCTCACGTCCATTCCCGGCAATATCCACCCGATAGCCGAGTTTTTCGATCATCTTCACCGCCACTTTTTGGTTGATGGGATTATCTTCCGCGACAAGGATGCGCCCGCGCGACTGCGCCTGCGCTTCCGACAGGCTGTGGCGGGTAATCAGCGGTGCAGGAGAGTGCGCTGTGCCCGAGACCGTAGGAGATGAATTTGCCAAGACAAGACCGAGGCATTCATACAACTGCACTTGCCGGATCGGTTTCGTCAAGTAGGCGGCGATCCCGGCATCTTGCGCCGCTTTGGCGTCCCCCCGCCGGCCCAACGCGGTGAGGAGGATCAAGCGGGTGGCACTGAGCGGCGCGTCCGCTTTAATCCGGCGGGCCAACTCCAGACCGTCCATGTCTGGCATCTGCAAGTCCAAAATCGCCAGGTCAAACGGCGCACCCCGCTCCGCAGCTGTCCGCAGCACGTCCAACGCCTGGGCCCCGCCTTCGGCACTTTCGTAGGCCAGGCCTTTCGCGCGCAGCTGAGACTCCAGGGTCTTCCGATTCATCGCATAATCGTCGACGATGAGTGTGCGGCTGCCTGAGAGGCTGGCCGAAATCGGCGCGGCGTGACGCACCTCGTCGAGTTGGACCTCGCACCGGACAGTGAACCAGAAGGTGCTGCCCGCTCCGTCCCCCCTGCTCGTGACCCCGATCTGACCGCCCATCAACTCCACCAGCTTCTTGCAGATGGCCAAGCCCAAGCCGGTCCCGCCGAACTTGCGCGTCGTTGACCCATCGGCTTGCGTGAAGGGCTGAAAGAGTTTTGCCTGCTGCTCCGGCGTCAGTCCGATCCCGCTATCCGTCACCTCGAACTTCACGAGGAGATCCTTTGATGCTCCGGTCTTCTCGTCGGTCGCCAGGCTGACCGTGAGGACGACATCACCCCGTTCGGTAAACTTGATCGCGTTGCCGAGGAGATTCACCAGAACCTGGCGCAGACGGCCGGGGTCGCCACGGAGCCCGGTCGGCACGTCGGACTGTACCAGGCACGCGAGTTCGAGCCCCTTGGTATAGGCGCGCTCGGCGACCAGCGCGAGAGTGTCTTCAATCGTCGTCCGCACATCAAACCCGAGACGCTCGAGACTCAGTTTGCCCGCTTCGATCTTGGAGAAGTCTAAAATGTCGTTGATGATGTCCAGCAGGTGCTCGCCGGACCGGCGCACCATGTCGGCATATTCTTTCTGTTCGTCGGAGAGCGCCGTATCGAGCAGCAGCCCGGTCATGCCGATGATCCCGTTCATCGGCGTCCGAATCTCATGGCTCATCGTGGCTAGGAATTCGGATTTGATCTTTGCGGCACCCAGGGCTTTGTCGCGCGCCTCCTCCAGCTCATGATTCTTCGTTTCCAGTTCCTGCGCGGCGTGCGCCAGGGCGGCATCGGCCTGGCGGCGTTCCGTGATATCGGTCATCGCGCCCATCATGCAGGCCGGCCGGCCGGCCCCATCCCACCGTGTCACCTTCCCGCGCATGGCAAACCATTTCCACTCCCCTGACTGATGGCGCACACGATGCTCGATGACAAACCCGGCCATTCTCCCTTCCAGGTGATCGTTCAGCGCTTGGTCAACCCACGGACTATCCTCCGGATGCACGCGGGTTTTCCAATCGGAGAGATTATTGAACGCCCTCTCCTCCTGCTCGAGACCGAGGAGCCTGATCCAACTCGGACTGTAGTAGGCCTGTCCGGTGATCAGGTCCCAGTCCCACAACCCATCGGTTGCAATCTCGATGGTGAGCCGGAGCCGGTTCTCGCTGGCCTTGAGGGCCTCCTCGGCCTGCTTGCGCGCCGTGATGTCGCGCACGATGGCGACGAGATAATCCCGATCGTGGCGTAGCAATTGTGCATTGATTTCAACGGGGAACGTCGTGCCGTCTTTGCGTTGATGCAGGCTCTCGATGCACAAGGGAACGTCAGTCTCTCGCAAGCGCTGCATGTTTTCGTGAAAGACCGGTTGCGTAACCAGCGGATCGATCTCCGGTACAGTCAACGCCAACAATTCACTGCGCGTATAGCCAATGCTCTCATACGACTGCCGATTGCCGTCCAGAAACCGTCCACTGGTGGGCTCGATCATCTCGATGGAATCGGTCACCCGATCCAGCAAGGCCCGAAACAGATTCTGTTCCTCTTCGGCCTGTTTCCGCGCCGTAATGTCCGTGATAATCCCACCCGTCGCATAAATGCGTCCTGTGCGATCGCGCACCGGGAATTTCAGGACAAGATTCGTACGCACATTGCCACTATCGGACGTGGACTCCTCAAATTCAATGCTGTTCCCTGTTTGGAGTACTTGGCGGTCGTTGGCATGAAACTGCTCGGCCGCTTCACGCGGGAACAAGTCCGCATCCGTTTTGCCAATAATATGCTCTCGATCGCTCTGGCACAGCTGCTCGAAGCACTGATTCGTGAAGAAATAGCGTCCCTCCGTCGTTTTCATAAACATGGCGCTTGGCGCATGGTCGAGGAACGTCCGAAACCGCTCCTCGCTGTCGCGCAAGGAATCTTCCATCTGCTTGCGCTCGGTAATATCGCGGACGAACACACAGTGAAATTCCTGTCCTTCATAGGCGAGGAAACTGACTCGAATGTCGATTGGGACGAGCCGCCCATCCCTGGTGCGGTGCTTGGTTTCGATCGACATGATCTTGTTTCGCCGGGTCTCCTCCCAGAAGCCTGCCCACATGGAAGCGGGAAAGTCCGGATTGAGGTCGTGGACCGTCATGCCGAGGAGCTCTTCTCTTGAGTAACCCACCATGAGACTCGCGGCCCCATTCGCGTAGAGGATCTTGGCGTGAGGATCAATCCAGTAGATGGCATCCACCGCCTGTTCCATAGCGAACTGGGTTTGACGCAACCGCCCCTCCGCCCGCTCGCGTGCGTAGAACTGGCTCAGCTGGTCAGCAACGGCTTGGAAGGTCCTCAGAAACCCGAGGTCCTCCGGCATGACTTCATGATGAAAAAACTCCAGTACCGCATAGACGCGGCCGGCCAGTTTGACGGGAAAGGCGGCAGCCGTGTGCAATCCCGCTTGTTCGGCCAAGGCCGCCCGCGGAAAGTTCTGGTCACGGGTCACGTCTGCAATCCATACCGGCTTGGCGTCTGCCCAAACCCGACCCGGCAGGCCGACGCCGCAGAGAAAGGTGATCTCTTGGCTTGCGGCGCCATAGGTTTCCAAGGCCGCCCCCGGTACGGCCCAAATCGAGTGGCATCGCACCTTTTTGGCTGACTCATCGACCATCCACAGCAGCCCCTCATCCCATCCCAAGGCTTCGCAAACCGGTTGTAGGATTGCGGCGATCGCGCCGTCCAATCCTGATGCGCTAGCCAACACGTTGGCCACCTCATGCTGGAGATTCAACCGCCGCTCAGCCTGCTTCCGAGCCGTGATGTCCTCCAAGATACCGCGCAGCTTGATGGCACGTCCGTTCTCAATAACCACGGACACGATATCCCGAACCCAGACAGTGCGACCGTCTACAGCCAGCATGCGGTATTCAAAGGTGTGCGCACGATGCTTGCCGACCTCCTCCAGACAGTACTGCGGCGCCCAGCTCCGGTCGTCGGGATGCATGTGATCCACCCAGAACGTCGGTGAGGAGAGCCATCGTTCGGCTGAATAGCCGAGCATGTCCTCGACTTGTGAGCTTACAAATGTAAACTGTGCCGTTGCAGCATCGGCTTCCCACACAACCCCGTTGATCGAATTGACCAGATCTTTATACTGCCGCACGTTTTGCTCAAGGACTTGTTCGGCCTGCTTCCGTTCCGTGATGTCACGCCCCTCGGGGATCAAGAGGATGACCTCGCCGCGTTCGTTCCGAACGGGTTTGAGCGAAAAATCGACATGCGCCGGTGCTCCGGTGGGGGAAGGGTGGGTGGCCTCAAACCGGACCATGGCCCCGCCGGCAGCGTCCTGGACCGCCGCACGCAAACGGGCTTGCAATTCCGGCGAGTGTGACCACCAGGGCGTGTCCCAGAACAATTGTCCGAGCACATCTTCTTCTCGAATACCAGCAAACTGCAATGCCGACCGGTTGGCTTCGATCAGCGTACCGTCGGTTTTCATCAAGCCAATGAATTGGAATGTCTGATCAAAAATGGCCCGAAAGCGATCTTCACTCGCCCGCAGTGCAAGTTCCGTCTGTTTTCTGGCCGTGATGTCGGTGTGTGAGCCAAGTAGGCGCACGCGCCGACCATCGGCTTCCGCCACAAATGATGCCCGCGCCTCGATCCAGCGGTACGTCCCGTCCTTGTGCCGGAGCCGGAATTCCTGCTGATAGTCGCCTTCTGGCTGATCCAAATAGGCCCGCACATAGGCGATCGCCCCGGCATGATCCTCGGGGTGGAGGCGCTGCTCCCAGGTGTCAAAGGTGTCCGGCAGCTCCGCGTCCTCGTATCCAAGCTGACGCTTCCACTCGCACGAGAAGAACACCGCGTTGGTCTCCGTATTCCAATCCCACAAGCCCGTATTAGACGCCTTGAGCGTCTGCCGGAGTTTCTCCTCGGAGGACCGTAACAATGCCTCTGCTCGCTTGCGTTGGGTGATGTCATGGGTCACGGCAAGATGCTCGGTGTCGCCAGTGACTGGATTCAGGAACGGAACCGCGTAGGTTTCCATCCATCGCCTCGTCCCGCGCCCCCCTTGAATCTCGAACTGAAGCGTTCGTGACGCTCCCTTGATCACCGCCCGGTGCATGTCGATGAATGAAGTCCGGTGCTCAGGCACGACCACATCAAACACAGAGCGTCCGATCGCGCCCTCCTCATCCAGCTCAATCATGTGAAGCCCGGCCGGGTTCATGTGCAGCAGAGTCCCATCCGCTGCCACGCGCTTGGTACAGCCAGGGCCTGATTCCAGCATGAATGAAAGAAGTGTTTCCCGTCTGAGTCGCTCTTCTTCCTGTTTGCGCTCCGTAATGTCGGCATGGGTGCCGAGGACACGGAGGGGTTTGCCGTCCAGCCCCCGCGACATGATCTTGCCTCGGGCAAGCACCCAATTGTAGGACCCGTCTTTGCCTCGTATCCGGTGTTCATTGGCAAATATCTGAATGTCGCCTTGAATATATCGCTGGAAATCAGCCATGACCCGCGAGCGCTCATCCGGATGGACGAGGGATGACCATCCATCCAGGCTGCCGCCGGCTTCATCCTGCGCATAACCGAAGATGTCCTTCCATCCGTTGGAGATGAGAATCCTGTTCGTGGCAGCATCCCACTCCCACAGACCAATGCCGCTGCCTTCAAGAACGGCGGCCCAGTCTGCTTCGCTGATGCGTAAGGCGCATGCCTCTGATCTGTCAGGTTGCCGATCGGTCACGCTGCCTCCGTATTCGGCAAACTGGCTGTCTCGTACAGCACACTCCACGCCACAGGATGATCGATGGAGGCAGGACCTCGCTGTATTTGTTGGGATAAGGGGATGATATGCGCCATCACGACAAGAACCTTTTGCGGTTTACAGACATACGCACCCTGTATAGGGACAAGGCTGTTCCTTCTCCATGTCTTTTCGGACATTGTTGAAGATTCTTGATGGGACGAACAGACTATATCGACTACTTGGGCAGAACAGGGGGGAGACAGAGATCATGCGAGGTCAAAAACCAGGCGGCGTCATCTCAAAGAGACGGTGCGGAAACAAATGGTGTCAGGGGAAAGCGATTCCACCTCGCGCGATGAACATCGCGCGAGGTGGAATCGCAGAAGATCTCTACTGACGCGTGAGCTTCCGGTAGCGAATCCGGTGGGGCTGGTCGGCATCCTTGCCAAGCCGTCTTTTCCGATCCGCTTCATACTCACTGTAGTTGCCCTCAAACCAAACGATTTTACTGTCGCCCTCAAACGCCAGAATATGCGTCGCAATACGGTCGAGGAACCACCG
>JABMDE010000087.1:74719-79031 GCA_015904055.1 Nitrospira sp.
TCGCGCGAGAACTGTACCTCGTTGGTCGCAGTGTTCCAATCCCACAAGCCGACATTGGAGGCCTTAAGGGTCTGTCGAAGTTTCTCCTCGGAGGATTGCAACAACGCTTCCGTTCGCTTCCGCTCGGTGATATCGTTGCTCACCGCAAGGTGCTCTATGTGACCCGTGACCGGATTCCGGAACGGGACTGCGTAGGTTTCCATCCACCGCCGAGTCCCTTGTTGCCCTATAATTTCAAACTGGAGCGTTCGGGCGCTGCCCTCAATCACCGACTGGTGCATCTCGAGGAAAGAGGCCCGGTGCTCAAACACCACTAGGTCAAACACGCATAGCCCGATCGCGTCCTTTTCATGACACGCTTCGATCATTTGGAGCCCAACCGGGTTCATGTGCAGCAGGGTCCCGTCAGCGGCCACACGCTTGATACAGCTGGGTCCGGTGTTCAGCATCAGGGAGAACAGTGCTTCACGTCTGAGGCTCTCTTCTTCCGTCCGCTTGCGTGAACAGAGTTGGCTGAGCTGATCCGCAACGGCTTGGAAGGTGATCAGCAGCGACGGATCCGGCGGCATCACATCATGATAAAATAATTCCAGCACGGCATAGACGCGGTCCATCAGTTTGATGGGAAACGCCGCAGCCGTGTTGAAACCCGCTTGCTTTGCCAAGGCGGCTCGCGGGAAGTTCTGATCACGAGTTACATCTGCAATCCACACAGGCTGTGCGCTCGCCCAGACCCGGCCCGGTAGCCCGACGCCGGACAGGAAGGTCATCTCGCGGCTCGCGGCCCCGTAGTCGGCCAATCCTACGGCGGGTGTGATCCACGTGGCATGGCATCGAAGCCTCTGGGCTGATTCGTCCACCACCCACAGCAGCCCCTCATCCCATCCCAAGGCTTCGCAGGCCGGCTGCAGGATGGCAGCGATCGCATCGTCCACTCCTGATACGTTGCTGGCCAACACGTTGGCCACCTCATGCTGAAGAGTCAGACGCCGTTCGAGCGCTTTCCGTTCAGTGATGTCGGTATAGCTGCCGAGGACACGGAGAGGTGTGCCCTCCGGTGTCCGCGCAATGATCTTGTTCCGTTCAATCACCCATTTATACGAGCCGTTCTTGCACCGCATCCGGTGTTCATCGTCAAACATCGGAGTGTCATCCTGAATACATTGCTGAAGCGCTGCCATAAACTTAGGCCGGTCGTCCGGATGGAAAGGATAGGACCCTTCATCCTGCGCATAGCCGAATATGTCCTTCCATCCGCCGGAGAATTGCACGCTATTCGTGGCGACATTCCAATCCCATAGGCCGATGCCGCTGCCTTCAAAGGCAAACGCCCAATGCTCATCGCTGGTTCGGTGTACCGGTTCGGCAGGATTGTCAGAAGGCGAAGAGATCATGCAGGCACCCTATACGTCACGAGGTGGATTCTATTAAGCAATGATCGGACCAAAAGATGCCTACTGAAGACAAGATTCTGCTGCCTGTGTCGGAGCAGAGGGCCCACATGAGCCGTCACGGCAGAACCATTTTTGAAATTCACAGATTTTGCACTTCACAGACCCGTGCACCCTCTGAAAGGATAAGGATGTTCCTTCTCCATATCTTCTCGGACTTTGCCGGGGATTCTTGATAGGGCCAATAGACTAAATCGACTACTCGGGCAAGAGCAGGGAAGCCAGAGATCATGCGAGGTTACAAAACAGGCGACGTCATCTCAACGATACGGTGCGGGGACAAATGGTGTCAGGAGAAAGCGATCCCACCTCGCGCGATGATCATCGCGCGAGGCACGATCACAGAAGATCTCTACTGGCGCGTGAGCTTCCGGTAGCGAATCCGGTGGGGCTGGTCGGCGTCCTTACCGAGCCGTCTTTTACGATCCGCTTCGTACTCGCTGTAGTTGCCCTCAAACCAAACGATTTTACTGTCGCCCTCAAACGCCAGAATATGCGTCGCAATACGGTCGAGGAACCACCGGTCGTGGCTGCTGATGCGGTCCCGGCGGAATATAAATTTCCAGATCCTCCGCCACATTGTCTTGCCGTTGATTGACCAGCTCCTCATAGCGATTCAACCGCGCCTTGCCCTTGGACTGGCGGGCTTTCGGCGACATCCTGATCCATTCGAGCTCATGTTCCAGGGTCTTTTGGCGCTTCGACTCCGCCTTCTCTTCCTTCTCCAACCGATCTTTCTTCTGCTCCAACCAGGACGTGTAATTGCCCTGAAATGGAATGCCGTGGCCGCGGTCCAATTCCAAAATCCATCCGGCCACGTTGTCGAGAAAATAACGGTCGTGAGTCACCGCGATGACCGTGCCCTTATACTGCTGCAAATGTTGCTCGAGCCATTGGACCGACTCGGCATCCAGATGGTTGGTCGGCTCGTCCAGCAAGAGAATATCCGGCTCCTGAATCATCAGGCGGCAGAGGGCGACGCGGCGCTTCTCGCCGCCTGACAGCGTACCGACTTTCTGATCGGCCGGCGGACACCGCAACGCATCCATGGCATGGTCGAGTTCGCTTTCCAATTCCCAGCCGTTGGCGGCTTCGATCTTCTCTTGCAACTGCGCCTGCTTATCGATGAGTTTTTCCAGTTCGTCGGGCGACGCCTCACCCATCTTGTTGCTGACGTCCTCATACTCCTTGATCAGGGCGACAAGTTCTTTTTTACCCTCCTCGACCACTTCCTTAACCGTCTTATTCGGGTCGAGCTGCGGCTCCTGTTCCAACAACCCGACGCTATACCCTTTCGATCTGGTGATCTCGCCCGTGTAATTGGGGTCCGTCCCGGCAATGATCTTGAGCAACGAACTTTTGCCGGACCCGTTCAATCCCAGCACACCGATCTTCGCGCCATAGTAAAAGCCAAGATAGATCTCCCGCAGCACCTGCCGCTTCGGCGGATAGACCTTGCCGACATTGACGAGTGAAAAAATGACCTGCTTATCGTTGGTTGCCATACATTCCCCTATCTAACTTGTTATCGACGACCGCACTGAACCGCACGCTCTCATTCAGAAATACATGCAAGACCGCCTACAGCGAATGCAAGACAGGGAGTCCGGCACTCACCTGAGCAGCCAGACCGGCCAGGCCCGCTCTGACTTCTGATGCGTTACGCACTGGACCGGTAAATGCCACACGCCCGCCTTGCATCCGGCCAGGAGTGGTAAACCGAAGATGAAACCCGAGCCGATCCAGTGCGGTCACCGTCGGCTGCTGCGCTTCCCCATGGCCTAACGCACGGGCCAGCAGCAACAACGTCTCCCTGTGCCCGGTATTGAGCTCGCGGATCAGGTTTGACGCGTCGTCCGCAAGCGGGTCCACGGCTGCCCCTGCATAGTCATCCGGCATGACCCAACCCATCGATCCAAACCCGCCGACGAAGTAAATCTCCGTGATGGCCATGCGGAAGAAACCGAAGTCCTGGAAGTCCACCCAGTAGGAGGCATTGGCATGGCGTTCCAAGTAGCCCGCACGCACCTCGGCGCTTTCCTCTTTGGGTACCCTGGTTGCAGAACCCATCAACGTGACTCTAGCCGCCCCAAGGGGATCCGTCCTGCTTTCTGGCGGAGTCACCAGTAAGCTGGCACGTGGATCGCCCAAGAGGTTTTGCGTATGCATCGCCATCGTGCTGATCAGAAAGACTGGTTGCCCCTGGGCATCGAATCCGTAGGGCATCACCGACCCGAAGGGCCAGCCTGGCTGCTTGCGTGAGAGCGTGGAGAGACTGCCTGTCTGCTGCAAGTACACCAGCGTCTTGGCTCTCTCAGCATGGGAGGGTTCAGGAACCTCAGGACCCTCTGAATCCGGTCCGCTGTTATGTTGTCGTGATGAGGACATATATCATCGTGTGCCAGCGCTCAATGACATGAATAGGGCGACACATTACCCTGGATCTGTTGGACATTTCCACTGAGACGTATCCACTCGCGGTTCAGGTTAGGACAAGGGATGTACGGCCTGTCCATGAGAGCGAACCATGAACAACCTTGGAGGGAGATCGATACGGCCTTTGCGGATATGCGGCGATCTCACGACACAATGAGACCAGTCACATTTCCTGTCTGGCGTCGATCTCTTATATCCCCAGTTCTTCCGATAACCGCACTTCAGATTCATCCACAATTTCTTCCAGGCAGGTAAAGCAGGAAAAGGGGAATCGATCGATGGGAATGGCACAGACTTCGCCGACCGGCGATTCTTCCAACGCCGGACTGCCGCATTCTTTGTGAATCAACACCAGCATCAGATTTCCCTCATCACTAATTGGCGAAACAGCTCCAGATGCTCCGGACTACTGAGCCGATGGTCGC
>JABMDE010000088.1 GCA_015904055.1 Nitrospira sp.
TGGCAGTCTGTGTTGCGATCCGATGGCGCGCGCCACGCGGTGATGGCTGAGGCCCCCCAGATCACCGCGATGAGGACAAAAGACCACCGCATCAATCGACGTCTGAAAAGCCATCGATCGCTGGGAGGTACCTGTACAAGTCCAGGATAACCTTGTTTGGCCATATCGTATAGTCGCAGGAATGATTGCGAGAAGTATATCAGGTTATTTGGGTGCTGTCTTGCGCTCGTAGACCAACCCGATATGCCGGGGTTGGGTGGACAAGCCATGCGTATCCGGATGAGTGTAGCCTAAAAGATACGCCGGTAATTCTTGGAGTGGATACCCGATTCGTCCGCAAAGCCCAGGGCTCCGGTATCCGGGCTTCCGGTGTCGTTTAAATCAATTCGATAATGGCCTCGGACTGCCTCCATTGCGACTTCGAACGGGATGGCACCGGGATAGAGGGTGCCGGGCGCGTGGGCGCCTCTGGTCAAGGTCCGGATGGTATCGGCTTCCGCAAATTGTTTGTCGGAGAAAATGTAGATGTCGGCAATCGCATGATTGCCGAGTGTATGGCCTGGAGTGGTGGCGGGGATCTGGTCGCCAAGGCTACCGGCCAGCCGGTCTTGCTTGAGTCGCTTTAAGAGGGCGGCGATTTGACTGTCTGTCGCTTGCGGTGGCACGACCAGCCCAATGGCGTTCATCTCTAAAATTATCGTCTGCATTTTGAAGATGACCGGTGCCGCTTCCGGATCTTCGATTGCCGACACCGCGGGGCCTTCGGTTCCGGCCGCCTGTTTGTTGCGCGAACTCGGCACAATCAACGCGACGAAAAGCCACAGGCCCAATAGTATGCCGAACACGACGACCAGAGGGTGGAGGCCCGCGCGTTTGCCTTCCTGGTAGGGTCCCTGATTCTCGCTCATCGCGGGACGTCTTTCTGCGAAGTGGTCTGCGCCTGTTCCGGTTCGGTTTCGACAGGCCGGGCAAGTCGTTGCTTCGCTTTTTCCCAGAGAAGATCCATCTCAGCCAGCGTCAGGTTCGTCAGCGGGGTGCCGTTTTCTGCTGCCTGTGCTTCCACCAGGTGAAACCGATCGATGAAGCGATTGGTCGATCGGCGAAGCGCCTCTTCCGGATTGACCTTTACAAAGCGGGCGAGATTGACCAGAGAGAATAAGATATCGCCTAACTCCGCTTCGACCTCATCCTGTGCGCCCGGCTGACTTAACGCAGTCCTAGCCTCAGCCTTAACCTCATCCAGCGCTTCCTTCAATTCACCGACTTCCTCCGCCACTTTTCCAAAGATTTGTTCGAGGCCTGCGGCATTGTGCGGCCAGTCGAATCCGACCCGTGCCGCTCTGGCCTGCGTCTGATAGGCCCGCAATAGTGCCGGCAGGGTTTTGGGCACGCCGTCCAGCGCGGACTGTGTGCCGCCGGCGGCCTCTCGTTCGGCGCGTTTGATCTGCTCCCATTGGCCCAAGACCTGCTCGCCGTTCGTGAGGGTGCCGGCCTGATGCCGGCGGACAAGTTTGTCCGCGAGTGTGTCGAGCACATCATCAACAGTAAAAGTTCCGGCTTCAGCGGCAATCTGACTGTGGAAGATGACTTGTAACAGCACGTCGCCCAGTTCTTCCCGCAGCTTCGAAGTATCGTGTTGGTCGATGGTCTCCAAGACTTCGTAGGTCTCTTCCAGCAGATAGGGCTTCAGCGAGTCATGAGTCTGTTTTCGATCCCAGGGACATCCGTTGACGGCGCGGAGCGTCGCCATGAGGTCGACCAGTTTGGTAAATCGTTCCGACATGGTCCGCAACTGTATACCGAGGGCGTATCCTGCTTCAATGGCGTCGGCCCCGTACACCCACCATCAAGTTCTATTGAAACGGTAATAGGCCTGGCGTATGGTTTACAAACCGAAGCGGCCTAGTTTGCGGACGAAATGGACCGATCTGGTTCTTATGTGGATCGGTCTAAAGATAGTCAGGTGCAAAGCATGGCGCTATTTCGCTGCGACATTCTTGGCGAGAATTTTCCTGGTCTCATCATTGGTGAGTCTCGGTCGGTTGGGTTCTATGCCACGCGTTTTGTTGAGGCTGACTCAACGGATGAAGCGGAGGCCAAGGCGTTAGAGATTTTAGAAGGCGATGAAGCTTTCAATATTTCGCCTAGTGCTCAATCGACAGATGCTAAGGTCTATTTCGAAAATATTGTTGAGGTTCCGGCTAACACGGAGAGAATTCCAAATCGTGGATTCACATTCTTTGTTATGGACGCGTAACTAGCCCATCGAGGGGACTTTCGTAAGCAGGTTTTGCCTACTTGGTTGTTGAGATAAAGGTGGCGGAACCATTTTGGGGACTAATCGGGAGGGTGGAGGGGATGCATGCGGTTGGGAATGGTTCCTGACACCTTTCCTCCTGCCGGTACAGGAGCGCAGGCGCTGTTGTTGCGCGGAAATGCAGAGGACTTTAATGACAGCGGCTTGCGAGCAGATAGGTCCTATGGTAGGGTATCGCCCAACATGCAGTAAGTATTGGGAGAGGGGCTAATGGCAGACCAGGAGCAAGGATTCGTCGTTCGGGATCGGCGGGCGAGTGGGGGATCGGATGCTGCGCCGCCACCAGCGGCTACGGCACAACAGACGCCGCCGGCTTCCGCGTCACCGGCCGATTCATCCCATGAAGATCATCTACTTCCCGTCAACTTCTCTTCCTTCGTCATCTCGCTCGGCTCGTCATCTTTGATGTTGATGGGGGAGCGGCTGGATCCTCAACAACAGCCGATACCTGTCAATTTGCCTCAGGCCAAAGAAATCATCGATCTGCTGTCTGTCCTGGAAGAGAAGACCAAGGGCAATCTGACCTCGGAAGAGCAGACTGTGTTGCGCGACATGCTGTATGCGTTGCGCATGAAGTATGTCACGCTGGCATCGCCGAAGTAGTCTGGTCCGTCTCCCGCCTGCCGATTTTCATTTCGTGGTCATTGTCCGGGCCGGTGAAATCTGTATCCAGACTTTGAGACTCCTTTATAAGTCCGCTATAGTGGGTGGGAGCTTTCTTGCCGGACTAACGGAGAGTACAGCCGAGTATGTCTGAGTCTGATCCTTCCACACGCAGGTTGGGCGTCGCTTCCGTAAGACCCGGCGACTCTCAGCGGAGTATCCTTCAATCGCATGACGCAGGATTTACAGGGCAGCAAGTCCAAGCTGGAAGAAACGAATCTGACGCTCTTGAATACCAATGCCGAACTCGATCGCCGCCGGGCGTACATCGAAACGGTTGTGGCCACCATCGCCGCCGGCCTGTTGTCGATCGATCGAAGTGGAACCATTACGACATTTAATCCGTCGGGTGAGCGTATTCTTGGTCTGGCCGGCGATCGGCTTCAGGGGCGTCCGGCTAATGAGGCGTTCAAGGAGTTCGGGCTCGATTTGTTTCAGACCGCGTATGACCGCATGCTGGCCGACGATCGCAATGATCTGGCTTTGGAAGGACAGCTGGACGTTCAGGGAAAGCTCATCACAATCGGTTTGAACGGGTCACGGATGCGAGATGAGTCGAACAACGACTTGGGGTTTGTGCTGGTGTTCGAAGATTTGACGGAACTGATCAAGGCTCAGAAAGTCGCTGCGTGGCAGGAGGTCGCCCGGCGAGTCGCGCATGAAATCAAAAATCCGCTGACGCCCATTCAATTATCGGCTCAGCGATTGCGCAAGAAGTTTTTTGAGAAGGCGCCGGATCTCGATCGGGTGTTCGACGAGGCGACCAACGTGATTATTAATGAAGTCGGCAGCCTCAAGCATATGTTGGATGAGTTTGCGAAATTTGCGCGGTTACCCGCCCCGCAGATGACGCGCCAGCCGCTCCAGGATGTGCTATTAGACACGGCGGCGTTGTATCGCGCGGCGCAGAAGGATATCGATCTGATTCTGGACCTCGATGAAGACCTGCCGCCTATCAATTTCGATCGGGAGCAGCTGAAGCGCGTATTCGTCAATCTGTTCGACAATGCGATTCAGGCGATGAGTCAAAAGGGGCGGCTGTGGGTGAGCACGAAGTATGATACGAAAAGGAAACGGGCTGTGGTGACGGTGGCGGATGAAGGTCCCGGCATCGCGCCGGAAGATCAGGAACGGCTGTTCGTGCCCTATTTTACGAGAAAGAAAACCGGAACCGGATTGGGGCTTGCGATCGTGCGCCGGATCATCACTGACCATGAAGGGCAAATTCAGGCGGGGAGCAATCATCCGAGAGGGGCGGCCTTTACCTTCGATTTGCCGGTATAGGTCGGAGGTCAATCGTCATTCGTCAATGGTCAAGCGTGGAATCGAGGAGGGCTGGGCGGCGATTGACGGTTGACGATTGACGTTTTACGGGGGGAGCAGATGTCAGCATCGATCTTAATTGTGGATGACGAAGAGGGGATTCGTACTTCGTTACGAAGCATTCTCGAAGACGAAGGGTACGAGGTGGCAACGGCAGCCGGCGGAGCCGAGGCGCTGAAGGTTTGTGGCAGCGATCCGCCCGACCTCATGATGCTCGACATCTGGATGCCGGAGATGGATGGGTTGGAGACCTTGCGGCGCGTGAAGGAATTTGTGCCGGCGACACAGGTCATGATGATGTCCGGTCATGGTTCCATTGAAACCGCGGTCAAGGCCGTCAAACTGGGGGCCTACGACTATATCGAAAAGCCGCTTTCTTTGGAGAACGTGACGCTGCGCGTCAAGCACGCCTTGGAACAGTATCGATTGGAGCAGGAGAATCAGACGCTGCGGACCAGGGTCCAGCAGAAATTTGAGCTGGTCGGACAGTCTCCGGCGATGCAGCAATTGCGGCAATTGATCGAAACCGCCGGTCCGACGAACAGCCGGGTGTTGATCGGCGGTGAAAATGGAACAGGGAAGGAACTGGTCGCGCGCGCTATTCACATGCACAGTTCCAGGGCCGACCATCCATTCGTGGCTGTGAACTGCGCGGCGATCCCTGAAACGTTGATCGAGAGTGAACTGTTCGGCCATGAGAAAGGGTCCTTTACCGGGGCCACCTCGATGAAGCGGGGGCAATTTGAGCAGGCCGACGGTGGCACGCTGTTTCTCGATGAAATCGGGGACATGAGTCTGAATACGCAGGCCAAGGTGTTGCGGGCCTTGCAAGAGCAGCAGTT
>JABMDE010000089.1:0-1691 GCA_015904055.1 Nitrospira sp.
CCATCCCTATGAAAGAGGAGAGGATATGAAGTCCATCATTATCCTGGGCTCGACCGGATCGATCGGAACCAATACCCTCGATATCGTCCAGCGGTTCCCAGAGGACTTTCGAGTCGTCGGACTGACGGCGGGCGGCAACATCGAAAAACTCGAAGCGCAAATCCGTTCGTTCAATCCCCAAGTCGTCGCCGTCTCCGCAGAGTCCTCCGCCGCAGCACTCCGAACACGATGCGCCGGCCTTCCGGTCGAAATTCTGGCGGGCGAAGAAGGCATCGCTCAAGTAGCTGCCATGCCGGGAGCCGAGCTCGTAATCTCAGCCATTGTAGGAGCCGCCGGACTCCTCCCGACCCTGGCCGCAATTCGCAGCGGCAAACACATTGCTCTAGCCAACAAAGAACCCATGGTCATGGCCGGCAAGTTAATGCAGGAAGAGGCGCGCACGCACGGCGTCCAGATCTTCCCCGTCGATAGTGAACACAGCGCGATTTTTCAGTCACTTGAAGGCCATCGACTCGAAGACGTTCGGCGGCTGATCTTAACGGCCTCCGGCGGCGCCCTCTGGACCCTGACGAAGGCGCAGCTGCAAGACGTGACACCGGAGCGGGCGCTTCAGCATCCGAACTGGAAAATGGGCTCAAAAATCACAATTGACTCAGCCACCCTGATGAACAAAGGATTGGAAGTAGTCGAAGCCCGCTGGCTGTTCGACATCCGCGAGTCCCGCATCGATGTCTTGATCCACCGGGAAAGCATTATCCATTCGCTGGTCGAGTATGAGGACCGGTCGATGATCGCCCAACTGGGACTGCCCGATATGCGGACTCCAATTTCTTATGCAATGCGGTATCCGGAGCGCATGCCGCTGGATTTGCCATCACTGGATTTGACCGAAGTCGGCAAGCTGACCTTCTGCAAACCGGACCACGACCGGTTCCCATGTCTCAACCTCGGCTACGAATCGCTTCGGATCGGGGGTACCATGCCCGCCGCCATGAATGCCGCCAACGAAGTCGCTGTCGATGCCTTCCTCAACGGAGGCCTCCGGTTCATTGAAATCGCCGACGTCATCCGTAATACGATGTCCGCCCATACCCATCGGGAGATCGCCGGCCTTGAGGATGCGCTGGAAGCCGACCGCTGGGCCAGAGAAAAAGCGGGGTCTCTCGTCCTTGCATTGCCGCGCTGACAGAAAATATATGAATTCTGAAAGATCAATGTTACAGTTACCGTAGTTTCCTCCATATTCACACAGGACAATCACGATGGTATCCGCTTTTACCTGGTCACCCGACACCCTCTGGCTGCTGATGCAGAAAGCCTGGTGGTTTCTCGTCGTTCTTGGCGTGCTCGTCGCCTTCCATGAACTCGGTCATTTTCTCGCAGCCCGATGGGTCGGTGTGAAGGTGCTGAAATTCTCGATCGGCTTCGGCCCTAAACTGTTCGGACGGCAGGCCGGGGAAACAGAATATTTATTGTCAGCTATTCCGCTGGGCGGCTATGTCAAATTGTTCGGCGAGGACGAAGCGGAAGCCACGACCCCTGAAGACCGGCGGCGATCGTTTGTCCATCAAGGCCTCTGGGGAAAAGTGCTCATCGTCGCGGCAGGCCCAGGATTCAATTTCATCCTCGCCTATTTGATCTTTGCCGGATGGCTCTCAACGGGAACCCCGCTGTTCGTGCCGACCTTTCGC
>JABMDE010000089.1:1811-4400 GCA_015904055.1 Nitrospira sp.
GATACCATTCGAACCCGACTCGTCCGCCTCCGCCGTAACTCCCAACCTGGCGATTACCGTTCTCCTCGGCAATACAGGTGATTTGCAAGCGAGAGAGCGGCTGAATATCGCCGACGAGGGTACCGTCCGATGTCGCCACCGCCACAACTTTATATTCGGTATTGAAGGACGCCATGACATTCTTGATGCGATGGTCGTAACGCCGGGCTTCGGCATCGATTTCATTCAGAAGAGCTACTCGCTCAGGGGTAGCCGCTTCGGCCTGGGCCCGTTCCACCGGGTACAGATCTCTGGTCGGCCGTGTCTGCGTGGGAGCCGGGACTGCTCGACCCCCCTTGGGGGAATTGGCGATATACCGTGCAGTATCCGCCGCAATCTCCAAATCTTTCTTCGTCAGTTCATCCGAGTATGCGAATCCGGTTTTTTCTCCCGCGGTCGCCCGCACTCCAACACCTTGAGAAATGCTCTTGGACGCGCGCTTGACAAGGCCCTCTTCCATCGACACCGACTCCGAGACCCGCGACTCGAAGTACAAATCCGCATAATCGACATCCCGGACACTGAGCCGATCGAGTGCGTGCTGGGCTTCGAGTTCCGTGACACCGAACGTGGCCAATTGGACCTGATTCGTCATCGTTCCACTCTTTCTCCAAAGTTCGTGCGAGCGAGAAGTATAGCCCATTCATTTCCGCAGCCGCAATGCAACGGATTCCAATTTTCTGCTCTCATCACGTATTTCTCCTGAATTGTTTGACATTCGACACCCCCAACAGTAGACTTCCCTTACTCCACTCAATCTTCTTTATACTGTGAGGAGTATTGTCACAATTCCATGGCACATCAGTCGGCTTTGACCTTCGACCATCTCTCAGAACGCGAATTAACTGCTAAGTTGGAGCCGGACCTCTTGCCGAAGCATATCGCCGTCATTATGGACGGCAACGGACGGTGGGCCGAGCTCCGAGGTCTTCCCCGCATTGCAGGCCATCGCGAGGGTATCAACTCCGTCAGAGACATGATCTCGCAATGCCTGGAACTCGGCATCCAGGCCCTCACGATCTATGCGTTTTCACAGGAAAATTGGAATCGGCCCACCCAGGAAATCAGCGCACTGATGGGCCTCCTGGAACACTATCTTTCCACTGAACGAGCCAGCCTGATCGAGCAACAGGTCCGCTTCCGGGCAATCGGGCGCCTTGAACTGCTTCCAGAATCGGCCCAACATTGGGTGCGCACCACCGAACAAGACACCGCCAACCTCGACAAAATGGTGCTCACCGTCGCCTTGAGCTACGGGGGCCGTGCGGAAATTGTCGACGCAGTCAGAGGCCTGCTGGCCGATGTCCAATCCGGAACGACCGAGGCGGACCAGATCGATGAAGCGCTACTCCAGCAACACCTATATACGCATTCGCTGCCTGACCCTGATTTGCTCATTCGAACCAGTGGAGAAACGCGAATCAGCAATTTTCTTCTCTGGCAGCTGGCCTATACAGAACTCTGCTTTACCCCGACATTGTGGCCAGACTTCCGCCGGCGCGAGTTCTTGATGGCGCTGCTGGAATATCAAAAGCGTGAGCGTCGATTCGGCCGAGTCTTGAGCGCCATGCCGTCGTAATCCTCGTGAGACCCTCGTCTACCACCGACACCACCACACACAGTCAAACCATTTGTGACCACACCATCGGCCGGCACTCGACGATTTGATCTCCGGCGCGTCTATACCGCCGCCCTCCTTATTCCGGGGGTGTACATTATTATCCGCTATCTTCCCCCCTGGTGTTTGACGCTGCTCCTCATAGTCGGCGGAGTCTTGGCGTTGATGGAGCTGTACCGGATCTGTTTTCAATCCCGCCCAAACCATTTGCTGGTCGGTGCAGGCCTGGCCATCTCGACGCTGGTACTGGCCAGGCAACATGTGCCCCTCGGCCTGACAGAGATTCTCGCTGTTACCGCACTGGCCCTACCGGCTGCAATGTTGCTCTCACCCGGCCCATTCGAACGCCGGCTGAAAGATCTGGCCATTACAGCATGTGGCGTGTTGTACGTGGGGTTCACATTGAGTACGATCGTATCGACGCGTGCATTGCCAGCGGGGGAGTTGTTTGTCCTCTTCGTGGCCATTGTCACCTGGGCGGCAGACACCGGCGCCTATTATGCCGGGACGCTGTGGGGCAAACATCTGCTCGCACCCTCGGTGAGCCCGAAGAAAACCATTGAAGGAGTCGGCGGCGGCTTCATCCTGGCCGTCGGCGCAGCCCTGGCGGCCTGTGCCTGGTTCGTACCGCAGCTCTCACTCGTCGACGCCCTCATCCTTGGTCTGCTCCTGACCGTGGCAGGTCTGTTCGGCGATCTCTGGGAGTCGATGATCAAGCGTCGCGTGGGAGTCAAAGACTCGGGAAGCATTTTGCCCGGCCATGGTGGTATGCTGGACAGACTTGATAGTCTCTTGTTCACCGCCCCCACCTTCTACTACTATGTGACCTGGGTTCGCGGTATTTCACCATCCCTATGAAAGAGGAGAGGATATGAAGTCCATCATTATCCTGGGCTCGACCGGATCGATCGGAACCAATACCCTCGATATCG
>JABMDE010000089.1:4520-10831 GCA_015904055.1 Nitrospira sp.
GAAAGAGGAGAGGATATGAAGTCCATCATTATCCTGGGCTCGACCGGATCGATCGGAACCAATACCCTCGATATCGTCCAGCGGTTCCCGGAAGACTTTCGAGTTGTCGGACTGACGGCGGGCGGCAACATCGAAAAACTCGAAGCGCAAATCCGTTCGTTCAATCCCCAAGTTGTCGCTGTCTCCACGGAATCTTCCGCCGCGGCGCTTCGAACACGATGCGCCGGTCTTCCGGTCGAAATTCTGGCCGGCGAGGAAGGCATCGCTCAAGTGGCCGCCATGCCGGGAGCCGAGCTCGTAATTTCAGCCATTGTAGGAGCCGCCGGACTCCTTCCAACCCTGGCCGCGATTCGTAGCGGCAAACACATCGCCTTGGCCAATAAAGAACCCATGGTCATGGCCGGCAAGTTGATGCAGGAAGAGGCGCGCAAGCACGGCGTCCGAATCTTCCCCGTCGACAGTGAACATAGCGCGATTTTTCAATCCCTTGAAGGTCATCGGCTCGAAGACGTTCGGCGGCTGATCTTGACGGCCTCCGGCGGCGCCCTCTGGACACTGACGAAAGCACAGCTGCAGGACGTGACACCGGAGCGGGCGCTTCAACATCCGAACTGGAAAATGGGCTCGAAAATCACCATCGACTCGGCCACCCTGATGAACAAAGGGTTGGAAGTCGTGGAGGCCCGTTGGCTGTTCGACATCCACGAATCCCGCATCGACGTCTTGATCCACCGGGAAAGCATCATCCATTCACTGGTCGAGTACGAGGACCGATCGATGATCGCCCAACTGGGACTGCCCGATATGCGAACTCCGATTTCTTATGCGATGCGGTATCCGGAACGTATGCCGCTAGATTTACCGTCTCTGGACTTGACCGAAGTCGGCAAACTGACCTTCTGCAAACCGGACCACGACCGATTCCCCTGTCTCAATCTCGGCTACGAATCGCTTCGGATCGGGGGCACCATGCCCGCGGCCATGAATGCCGCCAACGAAGTTGCCGTCGACGCGTTCCTCAACGGCGGCCTCCGGTTCATCGAAATCGCCGATGTCATCCGTAATACGATGCACGCCCATACCCATCGGGAGATCGCCGGCCTTGAGGATGCACTGGAAGCCGACCGCTGGGCCAGAGAGAAAGCCGGGGCCTTCGTCCATGCGTTGCCGCGCTAACAGAAAATATATGAATTCTAAAAGATCAATGTTACAGTTACCGTAGTTTCATTCATATTCACACTGGACAATCACGATGTTATCCGCTTTTACCTGGTCACCCGACACCCTTTGGCTGCTGATGCAGAAAGCCTGGTGGTTTCTCGTCGTGCTTGGTGTGCTCGTCGCCTTTCATGAGCTCGGCCATTTTCTCGCCGCCCGATGGGTCGGCGTGAAAGTACTGAAATTCTCGATCGGCTTCGGCCCTAAACTGTTCGGACGGCAGGCCGGAGAAACAGAATATTTATTGTCGGCTATTCCGCTCGGCGGCTATGTCAAACTGTTCGGCGAGGACGAAGCGGAAGCCACGACCCCGGAAGACCGGCGGCGATCGTTTGTCCATCAAGGTCTCTGGGGAAAAGTGCTCATCGTCGCGGCAGGCCCAGGATTCAATTTCATTCTCGCCTATTTGATCTTTGCCGGATGGCTCTCAACGGGAGCTCCGCTGTTCGTCCCGACCTTTCGCGATCTCAGCGCCGATATCGAGGCCCTGGTCCCGGGATCCCCGGCTGCGACAGCCGGAATGGAAATCGGCGACCGGGTCGTTTCAGTCAACGGCAAGGATATCTCCACGAAGACCGAATTGCTTGATGCCGTGGCAAAGAGCAATGGGCAACCGATCGCGCTCGGAATTCGCCGCGATGGGCAGGCCAAACCAATAACCGTGACACCACAACGTGTCTCCGGAGAACCTGCGGCTGGTGAAGAACCGCCCTATACGATCGGTGTCGAAGAAATGCCTCCGCTCGTGACGTCGGTCATGCACGGTCTTCCCGCCTCCATGGCCGGATTCCAACCCGGGGATCGGGTCGTCAGCATCGAGGGACAGACCATTTATACCTGGGCCCAGATGACAACACAGGTCAAGGAACACCCGAAGACTCCGTTGCGTATGGAGGTTCTCCGCGATGGACAGCGCATCACCCTCACGGTGACTCCGTCGGCCGAGAAGGTCACGGCGAACGGACAGGCCATCGAAATCGGAAAAATCGGCATCTCCGGACCAGGCCGCTCCTTGATGCGGTCCGACACTGCGCTGGAAGCGATCTACCATGGATTGGGAGCCACCTGGGGATGGACCGAACTGACCGCGATCGGTCTGTATAAAATGATCATCGGCGACATTTCGAGCAAGAATATCGGCGGCCCCCTCACAATCGCCAACATCTCCGGTGAAGCTGCCGCTCAGGGCGCATCCAGCGTCGTGTTCTTGATCGCGATCTTGAGTATCAATCTGGGCGTGCTCAACCTGCTGCCGATCCCTATTCTCGACGGCGGCCACTTGCTCTTTTTCTTGATTGAAGGCATTCTGCGCAAACCCCTTGGCGAGCGCCAGCGGGAAATCGCGCAACAAGCGGGGCTGATCCTGCTGGTCGGCGTGATGATCTTTGCCTTCTGGAACGATTTGGAACGAATCTTCTCCCGCTAAGCCTCCATGAAAACTTCTCAGCTGCTCATCCCTACTCTGCGGGAAGATCCCGTACTACGGCAAAGAACTCCTTCGCTTCAAAGACCGCCACGAACGCGACTTCTGCCTCGGCCCCACGCATGAAGAAGTCATCACCGATCTGTTCAGGCGCGAAGTGCGGTCCTATCGGCAGCTGCCGCTGAATTTTTACCAGATTCAGACGAAGTTTCGCGATGAAATCCGCCCCCGATTTGGGCTGATGCGCGGGCGTGAATTTATCATGAAAGATGCCTACAGTTTCGACGGCGACGAAGCCGGCGCCAGGGCCAGTTACCAGAAGATGTACGACGCCTATACGAGAATCTTCACCCGATGCGGTCTTACTTTTCGGGCGGTCGAAGCGGATACCGGTTTGATCGGAGGCGATGTCTCGCACGAATTCATGGTCTTGGCTGAAACCGGCGAAGCCACAGTGGCGTACAGCGACCAGGGCTCCTATGCCGCCAACCTCGAACGGGCGGAAGTCCTTCCGCCTTCAGATATCGATGACGCCCCGTTGCGTCAATTGACCCCGGTCACCACTCCACACTGTCGGACGGTGGAAGAAGTCACGGCATTCTTGAAGATTGCTCCCCGGCAATTGATCAAAACATTGATCTACGCTGCGGACAAAGAGACCGTCGCCGTGCTCATCCGAGGGGATCACGAGCTCAATGAAGTCAAGCTGGCCAGGCTCCTACATGCGACGGAAGTACAGCTGGCCGAACCAGAGACTGTCAAGAGCCTGACAGGCGCACCCGTGGGATTTGCCGGTCCGGTCGGACTGCCGGGAGTGCGGATCGTGGCGGATCACGCGATCCACGGAATGAGAAACCTTGTCGTCGGAGCGAACCGAGCCGACACGCACTATGTGGATGCCAATTGGGACCGCGATTTCAAGGTTGATCAATTCGCGGATCTTCGCAATGCACAAACCGGCGATCCTTCGCCGCGCGGAACCGGTTCGTTGACGCTTGCCAAAGGCATCGAAGTTGGACAAGTCTTTCTGCTTGGGACGAAATACAGCAAAAGCATGAACGCGACAATCCTGGATGACAAGGGCCAAGAACGCCTTGCCGTCATGGGTTGTTACGGCATCGGCGTCGGCCGCACTGCGGCTGCCGCGATTGAGCAGAACCACGACGACAAAGGCATCATCTGGCCGTTTCCAATCGCTCCCTTCCATGTCCATCTCCTGCCCGTCAGTCAATCGGCAGCGACCGCCGAAGCTGCAGCCCGCCTCTATGAAGAGTTGCTCGCAGGAGGATTCGAAGTTTTGTGGGACGATCGTCAGGACCGAGCCGGAGTTAAATTCAACGATGCCGATTTGATCGGCGCGCCTTTCCAAATCGTGGTGGGTGACAAAGGACTTGCCGATGGCGTCGTGGAGGTTAAAGTTCGACGAAGCGGAATGAAATCCCGCATCGCTCCATCAGATGTCGTTGCTCACCTCCGTACCGCATCCAGCGACCCCGGCTGACGCACTCCATAAGCTCCCCCTTCAGCGCTATTGCCGCTCTACATTTCCTTTTGCCCACTCGCACTCGGCCCATTTACTCTCGAACAAAATTGGCTTTTCCTTGCCTTCCCGTTCCATTGGGCTACACTGAAACACGGTTCCCAGACAAGAGGTCGTTTCCGGCGCACTCTTCACACGATTGCCGTACCGGTCTCGGATCGCACGATCAAACCGGCTACGAGGAGCACATCAGGCACCCATATGGCTCAGAACCTTGAAGATCTGCAACTACGAGTTGAGCGCACGGAACACGTCAAACGGATTATTATTCAATCGGATCTGCTGATTCTGCTGCCATCGCCACCTCCTCGGTCCGTTCAGGACCATGTCGTAGGGGTGGTCTCAATTTCAAGGGGAGCAGGATAGGGGGGGGATGTCTGCAGCACGGAGATAGTCAAGAAGTAGGCGCGGTAACAAGCCTCGATGAGTGGTCCATGAACCTCTGTAACTGCGTATCGACCGCTGGAGAAAGCCCCTCAAATTCCACACCATAGGTCTGTTCCCTACCCCACCGCACCGTTGCAAGCTCGATAAATGTCGCAGACGGATGATTGGGCAGTTGCAGGCTCAGCGTGATTCGATCGCCCGGCGAGATGACGGCCTCGGTCATCACGCGGGCACCCTTTGTGGAAACATCGTAGACAACACCCAGATCCCCGGGATCGACGGCTGGCCAACGGCGTGTCAGGCCGACAACAGAAAATGAGCAAGGGAAGGGTGCGGAAACACGAACGCGGGGATGCCGTCGCAATTGAGTGAGCGCCTGCCCAGGTGTCGGCACAGCGCGCTTCTTGTCCATGCGCGCCTACTCCTTCTCCATCGTCGTAATCGCCATGTATTTGCTCAATCGGCTTAGCGTTGATTGCGTGAGCGTTTTGAAAACAAGCCCGTAAATCTGATCCTTTTCCCAACGGACCGTTGCAACCTTAATTGTTGCCGGTGAAATCTGCTTGGGCAGCCGCAGAGTCAGTGCCACCATATCTCCCGGCTTCAGCACCGCCTCCGTACTCACCCGCACCCCCCGAAGTGAAAGATCATAGACGACCCCGACACCTTTGTGAGAGTTGCGGAACCACCCGTTGATGTTGGACTGCAAAGAAGCAAATGAACAGCTGAAGGGCGTGGGAATCCGAACCCGCGGATAGCGGCGAAACTTATTGAGAACACCGACTCGCTGATGAGTGGTCTGCATACGAAATCAGCCTCGTGAAAGTCACTCTACCTCACGAGGCTGATTTCATGAACCGTTTTCAGGTTTTATGCACGGATCAGTGGTGAACACTGCGCGCAGGCTGTGCCGATCCATAGTGTGGGCGACGGCGACCGACACTACTGCGGGAAGGCCCCGACGATGTCTGATCATTCCGACGCACACCCCCAGCCCTCACATGCGATCCCGGTGCCGGAGCGTTGCTGCCGGGAGCAAGAGGAACCGCATGCCCCAACAAGCGTTCAATGTCCTGTAGTTGCTGATGATCCTCTCTGGTCACAAAACTCGTCGCCCGCCCGGTGGTCTTCATTCGAGCCGTTCGTCCGATACGATGTACATAATCTTCCGGACAGTTGGGCAGATCAAAATTGATGACATGGCCGATGTTTGCCACGTCAATCCCGCGTGCGGCAATATCCGTCGCCACTAAGACGCGAAAGGTCCCGCGCTTAAACCCTTCCAGAGCCGCCCGTCGCTGGGACAAACTGCGATCTCCATGCAACACGGCCACCCGGTGCCCTGCGCTCCCCAACATGCGGCCCAACCGATCGGCCCGGTGCTTTGTCCTGGTAAAGACAAGCGCTGTGTCCTTATCCGACCCCAACAGCGACAAGAGGAGATCACCCTTGGCATCATGCGAAATATGATGGACTGCCTGGGTAACGCCGTCGGCCGTCGTGGCAGATGGCGCGACCATCACGCGCACAGGATTGTTGACGCTCGCTTGAACCAACCGCGCCATATCCGCCGGCAATGTCGCCGAGAATAACAGCGTCTGCCGTTCTTCCGGCAAGGCGTCCAGAATCTGGTTGATTTGTGGGGCGAATCCCATATCCAGCATGCGATCGGCTTCATCCAGCACCAGCATTTTGATGGACGACAAGAGAATGTTGCCACTCCACATATGATCCAGCAGACGG
>JABMDE010000009.1:0-5605 GCA_015904055.1 Nitrospira sp.
CGGCGGTTTTGGATCTGCCTTGCACCGGGGGCGCTGGTGATGCTCATCGCCATGTCGGACATGATACCCGGCATGCCGCTTCATCGTCAGTTCGGCGGAGCGGCGCTTAACTGGGTGCAATGGCTGCTAGCCACACCGGTGGTGCTGTGGGGTGGCGCGCTGTTCTTTCAGCGGGGGTGGACTTCGATCGTGAATCGGGCGTCGAATATGTTCACATTGATTGCGATCGGGACCGGAGCGGCCTATGGCTACAGTGTGGCTGCCACCGTAATGCCGGCGCTGCTGCCCACGTCGTTCCATCGGCCGGATGGGACGGTGGCGGTGTATTTTGAAGCTGCCGCCGTCATCACAGTGCTCGTGCTTCTTGGGCAGGTGCTCGAATTGCGCGCGCGTAGCCACACCAGTTCCGCCATTAGAGGGCTATTACGACTGGCGCCGGCTTCGGCACGGCGCGTGGGGCACGATGGACAAGAGGAAGATGTTCCGTTGGATCAGATCCAGGTCGGTGACCGGTTGCGGGTGAGGCCGGGTGAACGTATGCCGGTAGATGGGGTGGTGGTCGAGGGCAGCACGTCCGTGGATGAATCCACGATTACGGGAGAATCAATTCCGGTCGCGAAAGAAGCCGGCATGCCTGTCACGGGAGGGACGATGAACGGCACCGGGAGTGTTCTCATGGACGCACAGCGGGTAGGCCGGGACACGTTGTTGGCCAGGATTGTGCAAATGGTCAGCGAGGCGCAGCGAAGCCGTGCGCCGATTCAGCGCGTTGCGGATACAGCGTCCGGATATTTCGTGCCGCTCGTGGTTGCCGCCGCCGTGCTCACGGCGCTCGTCTGGGCCCTGTGGGGACCTGAGCCGAAGCTGGCGTATGCGCTCGTGAATGCCGTCGCCGTACTCATCATTGCGTGCCCGTGCGCGTTGGGACTGGCGACGCCGATGTCGATTATGGTCGGTACCGGACGGGGCGCAACGGCCGGTGTGCTCGTGAAGAAAGCAGAGGCCCTCGAAGTGTTGGGGAAGGTCGACACGATCGTGTTCGATAAGACCGGAACGTTGACCGAAGGCAAGCCAATCCTCACGACAGTCCGTTGTGTCGCCCCCTGGTCTGAGCAGGAATTGCTTCATGTGGTGGCGAGTCTTGAGCAGGGGAGCGAGCATCCGCTGGCCGAGGCGATTATGGCCGGCGCGCGTAATCGTGGAGTGGCATTGACCGCCGCCACGCAAATCCAGTCGGTGACGGGCAAGGGCATATCCGGACTTATTGGTGAGAAAACGGTTGCCGTTGGGACATTGCCGTTTCTGAGGGATGTGATCGGTGTGGCCGATGATGTGCTGGGTGTACTCGATCAGGAGGCTGAACAACTCAGGCAGGACGGGCACACGGTTGTCTTTGTGGCGATAAATGGAAAGGCCGGAGGCCTTTTGGGGGTCGTCGATCCGATCAAGCCGTCAACGGCGGAAGCGGTTCGTTTGCTGAAGGACGAGGGGCTGAGGCTTGTCATGCTGACCGGGGACCATCAACAGACTGCTGTTGCCGTAGCCAGACAACTGGGGTTGGATGATGTGAGGGCCGGGGTGTTGCCGGATCAAAAGGGCGAGGCGGTCGCTCGATTGAAACACGAAGGCCGTCGCGTCGCGATGGCGGGCGACGGCGTCAATGACGCGCCGGCGTTGGCCTTGGCCGACGTGGGGATCGCGATGGGCACAGGCGCGGATATCGCAATCGACAGCGCCGGCATGACGCTGGTCAAAGGGGATTTGCGCGCGTTGGTGCGGGCTCGGCGGCTGAGTACGGCGACGATGCGGAACATCCGGCAGAATCTGTTTTTTGCCTTCGCCTATAATATGGTGGGCGTCCCGGTAGCGGCTGGAGTGCTGTATCCATTCTTGGGATTGCTACTTAGTCCGATGATCGCCAGCGCGGCCATGACCTTCAGCTCCGTCTCCGTCATCTCGAATGCGCTCCGGCTGCGGCATCTCGAATTATGAGTGTGTGGTTTCGGTTGCCATGGTACGCTAGCCAGGCATTTCTTCGGCGCCCTAAAAGAGTGCGCTCAGGACGTTGATCATATGAAACGAAGTCGATACATAACGATGGCCGCTTTGGGTTGGCTCGCAGTGAGTCTGTTGGTTCCGATATCGGTCTTGGCCGGGACACAGCTGATTCCTGTCACAACCGGTAACGATTTGCAGAGCCAGGTCAAGACGACGGCCAATAAAGTCATTCCGGTCGTAGTCAGTATCGCGTCTACCGTGATGGTGCGCGATCAAGCCTTCAGTGACGATGCCCTGCCGTTTGGCTTGTTTAAGGAACCGCTGGCTCATCGGCAGTATGGGCAGGGCTCCGGCGTGATTGCGTCTCCGGATGGTTACATCATTACCAACCATCACGTGGTCGCTGATGCTGTCGATGTGGAAGTGATTCTGGCCGATCGTCGCCAATTCAAAGGAAAGGTCGTTGCCACCGATCCCAAGACGGATGTGGCGGTGGTGAAAATTCAGGCAGCGAATCTGCAGGCTGCCGTATGGGGAGATTCAAGCCAGCTGGCCGTCGGCGACTTCGTATTGGCGATCGGGAACCCGTTGGGTTTAAGTCGCACAGTGACGTAGCACTGGAGAAATATGAAAAAGCTCGTTCGGTTCGGTGTGTCGCTCGATCACCATTTGCTGGATGCCTTCGACCGCCATATCGAGCGGCGTAAGTACACGAATCGATCGGAAGCGCTGCGCGACCTGATCCGCGACAATCTTGTCGGGCAGGAGTGGGATGAGAATAAAGAGACCGTCGGTACGATCACCTTCGTCTACGATCACCACGTGCGCGATCTGACGCGCAAGCTGACCCATATTCAACATGAATTCCAGGGCCGCATCATGGCGGGGATGCATGTGCATCTCGATCATGACCATTGCCTGGAAGTTCTTGTGGTCAAAGGGAAAGGATCGGACATCCGGAAAGTGGCCGATGCCTTGGTGAGTGTGAAGGGTGTGAAGTATGGCAAGCTGACGACGGCTACCACGGGCAGAGGATTGAGTTGATCGTCGAGTGAACTATCGTACGTATGGTCTCTTTCTCTTCGCGCTGATCTGCATCCCTTCCCTGGCCGGCGCTCACGATCCGGATGAGCCGGCGCTGGAGGTTCGGGAGATTGCCGTGGTGGGCGAACGTCCGATTGCTGCGTCCTCCCAGCAATTCATTCCCGTCAAAGAAATACTCCTGCAGCCTCAAGGCCGGCCTGCTCAAATTCTTCGTCTGATTCCCGGTTTCCTTGCCGTTGAACATTCGGGCGGCGCCGGGAAGTCGGACCAGTACTTCCTCCGGGGCTTTGATGCGGACCATGGGACGGATGTCGGGTTCTTCCTTGACGGAATGCCGATCAATGCACGCACCCATGCGCACGGACAAGGTTACACAGATCTCAACTTCATCATCCCGGAGACGATCGAAGGCGTCGATGTTCACAAGGGCTCGTATCTGCCTGAATATGGAGATTTTTCCACGGCGGGAGTGGTCAACTTTCGGACGCGCGACGTAGCCAGAGAAGGCGTTCTGCAAGGGGTTGGCGGGGAATATGATATGCAGCGGTATGTACTCATGCTCTCTCCGACCAAAGACCGAGTGCGCACGTTGTTTGCCGCTGAGGGGTTCTATACCAACGGACCGTACCAAAACGACAATCAATATAATCGCACCAATCTGCTGGGAAAGGTGACCACAAACTTCACTGGGAGAGATGAGATCAGTCTCAAGGCAACCTTTCTCCATTCCAAATGGGACGGTTCCGGGGAGATTCCGCTGCGGGCGGTGAACAGGGGGCTGCTGGATCGATTTGGCTCGATCAATCCGTATGAAGGGGGACACACGCTCCGGACGACCGGCCAATTCAACTATCACTACGATACGACGTCCAGTGGACAGTTCTTTGCGAACGCCTATGGCCAATATTACCGGTTGGATCTCTTCACGGATTTTACGTTCTTCCTCAATGACCCCGTCAATGGCGACGGGTTTGCGCAATTCGATCGTCGTGTCATCTATGGCGGCGACATCGGATACAAGCAGCGTGTAGAACTTCTGGGGATACCGATGATCGGGACTGTGGGGTTTCAGACGAGAGTCGACGACGTCCATGCGAAATTGGGCATGCAGACGTTGCGGATTCCGACTGGTACCAGGATTGACAGTGACGCCCTCACCCTGTCCTATTCCCCGTTCATCAAAGCAGAGGTTGAGCCGTTGCCGTGGGTCAGGTTTTCAGGGGGCGTGCGTGGGGAATATTTTACGTTTGACGTCAGTAACCGTTGTGCCTCCTGTGTGGAACGACCGGCAGGACAGAAGGGCTCCGGCATGGTCCTTCCGAAGATGAGCATGATTCTCGGACCGTGGGCGAAGACGGAATTATTCCTTAACTATGGAGAAGGATTTCACAGTAATGATGCCCGATCTGCTGTGGCTTTCGGCGCGTCACCGCTCGTGAGAGCGAGGAATTATGAGGTCGGAGTCCGTTCCAGGCCATGGGGACCTGAGGGCATCGAGTTGACTGCTACGTTGTGGCAATTGGATTTGAAATCGGAACTCGTCCTTGTCGGAGATAAGGGTACGACGGAGATTCGTGGAGCGAGCAGACGCCAAGGTGTGGAAGTGGCAGCCCGGGGACAAGTCTGGGGTCCGCTCTATGTCAACGGCAGCTTCACCTGGACACACGCAGAATTTCGCAACGGCGGTGCCATTCCCTTAGCGCCGGCATATACCGCTTATGGCGCGGCTATCCTACAATGGCCGGAAGGGCTGACGTCCCAATTCCAAGCCACGTATCTTGGTGTTCGGCCGCTTGTCGAAGATCGGAGCATCACGTCACCCTCCTGGATGACGTTCGATCTGTCAGAGCGGTATCGTCTGCCGGTCAAATTGCCGCATGGACGGTTAGAGGCGTTCTTGTTTGTGCAAAACCTGTTCAATACCCAATGGGAGCAGGCCATCTTTGCCTTTGACTCGCGTTTGCGGAACGAGCCTGCAGGGGTGACGGACATCCATTTCGTACCGGGGAATCCGCGTACCGTGATGGGTGGCCTTGCCTGGTATTTTTAGGACGCCGTGTGATGCCCACGATTCTCACCCGTGCATTTTTCAATCGCCCCACGCTGACGGTGGCCCGCGCGCTCATTGGAAAGTATCTGGTGCGGGAACATGGGAAGGGGAGGATCGCCGGAAAAATCATCGAGGTCGAGGCCTATGTGGGAGCCCGGGACAAGGCCTGTCATGCATCGAAAGGGCGGACGGCCAGGACAGAGGTCCTATTCGGCCCTCCGGGAGTCTCCTATGTGTATCTCATCTATGGCATGTATCACTTATTGAATGTGGTGACGGAACGGACCGATTTTCCTGCCGCGGTGCTCATTCGAGCGATTGAAGTTGAGGGAACATTGATCGATGGACCGGGGAAGATCTGTCGAGAGTTGAACATCGATCGGTCGTTGAATCGACTCGATATGACCGGGGGGCAGCAGGTATGGTTCGAAGATCGTGGGGTCCGAAGCATTCGAAAAAAGATCGGGACGTTTCCACGAATCGGCGTCGAGTATGCCGGTTCCTGGGCCAAGA
>JABMDE010000009.1:5725-13029 GCA_015904055.1 Nitrospira sp.
AATTGAAAGTTTTCTCTCCGGCATTTAGCATTCACCATTGCAATGTCCAAGGCTCTCACCCGTACATTTTTCAATCGTCCAACGCTGACAGTGGCGCGTGCGCTCATTGGGAAGTATTTGGTGCGGGAACATGAGGAGGGCAGGGTTGCCGGAAAAATCATCGAAGTCGAGGCTTATGTAGGGGGTCAGGACAAGGCCTGTCATGCATCGAAAGGGCGGACGGCCAGGACAGAGGTTCTGTTCGGTCCTCCGGGAGTTTCCTATGTGTATCTCATCTACGGCATGTATCACTTATTGAATGTGGTGACAGAGCGGACCGACTTTCCTGCCGCGGTGCTCATTCGAGCGATTGAAGTTGAGGGAACATTGATCGATGGACCGGGGAGAACATCGATCGGTCGCTGAATCAACTCGATATGACCGAGGGGCGGCATGTGTGGTTCGAAGATCGCGGAGCCCGAGGTATTCGAAAAAAGATTGGGACGTTTCCAAGAATCGGCGTCGAGTATGCCGGTTCCTGGGCCAAGAAGCCCTGGCGGTTCAGGTTGATCGAAATCGGATAGGAGTCAGGGTTCGTTGGAATAAGACTTCGTGAGGAAAAAGAGACGGGGCCGTCCTGTTTTGCAGGACGGCCCCGTTTATGTAGAGGCCGAAAGAGCGCGTTACTTGATCTTTCGATCAGGGCCGATCTTCGTCGCGGAAGCGACCGGAGGCGCAATCTTGATCTGGGGGCCTTGCACTTTCGGTAGCCGACCGGCTCCCTGTCCTTCGGTGATCCGGGCATTGTCGAGTTTCTGCAGATTCTGTTCAGCATTCTTGACCGATTCCGCAGACTTCAGCAGCGAGGCTTCCCCACGGGCATCCGATTGGCCGGGATCGTTAGCCGTCGGTTGGCCGGTCACGGGGCTTCCACTGTTCATCATGGGATAGCCTTCATGCTTGGGAAGGAGTGCCGGATTGGCCGAGGCCATGGACAGCGCGAACAGAATACCGGAGGTTGTCGCAAGGGCGCCGATGACAAGCTTCATACCAATTCTCCTCTGTCTACAGGTGGCAGGAACGAGTCAGTGTCATGATGGAATTCGTATTCGATGAATGACGTCAAGCTGGCGGGAATCATAGCGACGGCCGGTATTCTCTGTCAATTGGCCCCGGTGTGCGTCCTTTGTATCTCGTGAAGCGTATCTTGTAAACAAAGAGATAGGGACATACTTTTTCCGTCTCGCGTGTCACGCTTCACGAGCGACGAGCAACGGCACTCAGCTTGGCCGTCGATGCGGTGGGCGGCGGCCACGGCCGCGATGCCGGAAGGAAGGACCGCGGCTCACGCCAGGCAGGCGGATCGTCACGGAGGTACCTTCGCCGGGGGCGCTGCCGATAGCGATCGATCCGCCGTGTTCTTCCATGATCTTTTTGACTGTGGGCAGTCCCAAGCCGATTCCCGATCGTTTGGTCGTGAAAAAAGGCTCGAAGACTTTGTCCACAAGATCGGCCGGGATGGGGACGCCGTCGTTCTTGATGAGGATCTGGACTTCCAAGCCCTTTCCGGCCCGATGCTGGCTGACTTGAATATGGAGATGGCCGCCCGGAGTCATGGCTTCGCAGGCATTTTTGAAAATGCTCAGGAAGGCCTGTTGCAGCCTGGCTGACTTGAATATGGAGATGGCCGCCCGGAGTCATGGCTTCGCAGGCATTTTTGAAAATGCTCAGGAAGGCCTGTTGCAGCTTCGCTTCATCGGCGCGCACCGGCACGAGGACCGTCGCGTAATCTTTGGACACCTGGATACGCGTCGCTTCAAGATCCGTTGCGAGGACGACCAGGGCGCTCTCCAGGGCTTCGGGAATGCGGCAGAGGTGCCGGTTCAACTCCAATGGTTTGGCGAAGTCCAGAATCTCGTTCAGGATCACTTCGATGCGAATGAGGTCGCGCATGGCGTTTTCCACGCGTGTCTGCGGGTCGAAGTCTAAAATACCTTCGCTGGTTATTTCTTCGAGCTGTGCGCGAATCGAGGCCAGCGGCTCCCGAATTTCCGTGGCTAAGAATCCGCTGAATTCTCCGATGGCGGCTTGGCGTTCCTGTTTACGAATGATCGGTTCAGACGAGACCGGGATCAGCGGCGAGATCCAGAGTCGAGTTCGGCACTGCCGCTGCCGGCGCCTGCATCAGATCCGCCAGTTTGAGAATGATGGGTTCCAGCGTACGGGCGTCGGTCGTCTGATAGCGCTGAGGTTCTTTCGATCCTAGCGTCAAAGTCCCGCCGACTTGGCCGCGAACGAAGAAGGGGAGGACCAGCGATGACTGAAATCGATCTTTGAAAAGATGCTTGTGATCCAGGAAACGGCCCTGTGTGGACGCAAGATCATGATCAACGCGCGGTTTGCGGTGGCGAACCGCCCACCCGGCGGCTGAACTGTCGAGCGTCAGGCGTTGGCCAGGCTTGAGATCTTTCTTGGCGTCTTTTGGATCGCCCTTGGCGTCCCCGCCAAGTCCCAACACCTCGACATTGCCCGCGAGCGGATCGTAATGGCAGACCCAGGCTCGGTCATACGCGACGACTTGGCCGATTTCAATCAAGACTGTTTCGATCTTCCCTTGCAGTTCCGGAGTAAATTGCGCCGTGACTGCCGGAAACATCTCCGGCCCGGCTGGTTGGGAAGGCATTGGCTCATGCGCTACGTAGGCTCGGCTCATGACGACGTCGGTATTGAACAGCCCCTCGCGGTCGAGCGCTTTGGTAATACCGTCGCTTGCTTGGTCTAAGAGGGCTTTGTCTTTTTTAGCAAAGATGGCGCCTTCTTTGCGTCCGATGACCAGGTAGCCATAAGCTCGATTGCCATGGCGAAGCGGAACGCCCAGCAGCGACTTGGCGCCGGGCGTAATCAGGCGCAGCTTGATCGTGCGGCCGCCATCGGGATCTTGACCGGAGGGCCCCGGCGCGGCGGCGGCATGTGCCGACAATGTACGGAGGATCGCCTGGACATCTCTCGGCGCGAACCCGCGCACCGCGTGATCAACCAGCGGTCCGTTCTCCTGATGGAACACGGCGGCCAGCGCCGACTCCATGGCCAGCTCATTGAGCGCGCCATTCAGCGTCCGTTGGAGGTGCGTTTCTGGTGCAGGTTTTGTTCGTGTAGCCGGAGTCGTCGTAGTCATAGGTTCATCGACAGTATCGCGGCGGCATTGTAGCCGGATCGTTTAGGAATAGCTACTGAATCATCCCATCACCGATGGATGTCTTTAGAGTACTCAATCGGGATTGATAATCTTGGGCGGACGGCGGGTTTCCAGGGGTGATTCGGCCGGTTCGATGCGGCGGCGGTCAACCGTCCAGCTGTTGAGGATGGTGGTGACGAGGCTGATGACCAGTGCACCGCCGGCTGCTGGCCAGAATCCTGAGACGGTGAATCCCTTCACAAGGTAGGCCGTCAATTCGAGCAGCAGCGCATTCAGCACGACCAGAAAGAGTCCCAGAGAAAACACGATCAAGGGCAGGGTCAAGACGAAGAGAATGGGGCGCAGGATCAGGTTGAGGATGGTCAGCACCAGCACGGCGGCGACTCCCGCCGTGAGACTATCCGCTTCCAGGCCCGGGACGGTTGTAACGGCCAGAAAGACGGCGACGCCGGTGATCAGCACTCTCGTCATGGCGTTGCGCAGCCCGCCGTGGAAGGGAGACTCGTGGATCACGCGTGTGAATTGCATCGTCGCCAGCCCGCATTATTCATGAACATTTCTGCTGCAATCGCCGATCCGCCGTTCCGACAAGCCTGCGGCCGGCGGGCTCGCCCTTCGGACATTCGACGTACTGCACGAGTACGCCTCAGGTTCTCCGGGATCCGTGCGCCGGGCTCACGATGCGGCTTGGCGATTTCGCGACGAACTGTCATGAATAATGTGGGCTACGGCGCGGCACTACTGAGTGGAGCCGTAGCCTTTCTCATGGCTGAGTAATGAACGACCGTCGCGAAGAGGGCCTTGTTCTCTTTCTTTGATATATCGTGCCTGCGATGCGATGCTCTCATATCAAACCTCCTGCGGTTGATATGATTCTACATCATTTCACATCTCGTGACGACACTATCTAGCGGTTGGAGTTTCCTTAGAAGCAGGAATTATCACAGGGTCGGCCATCGACGCAGGCGTGAAGAGTCTGCTCGATCTTGGATGTGACTGAGGGCCGCCGGGTTCAAACATTATGTGGCTGACGAAGACTGGACAGCGGTGGAAGGCGATCCTGTTTCTTCTTTTCGCGTTCGTGGATCTGTGTCTCTTGGGGATGCTGATCTGGCGAATCAATCACCGTGGAACTATCTCGAGCGTTGTGCCCGATGAAGTGATCTTGAGTTTGAGCTTTGTTGGGCTCGGCATCGTCGCCTTCGGTTGGTTTTGGTTATCGATTCGATGTGCTGAATGCAAGACGAGTGTGGCGGGCTACGTCTTGAAGCACTCACCGGCGAGCAACTGGTTTACCACGTTGCGGACTCTCCCGCGCTGTCCTAACTGCGGGTCACCAGGCAACGCTCACCCGCTTCACTGATTCATTCCCCAGCTCAACGATATTAACGTGGTGCCCGGGTCGGCGTGCTCGGCTCAACCAAAAGTAAGGGGTCAGGTCTTGCAATCACATAGCGTCCTGGGTAGACTCGCGCTATGGCTCGTCCTCTGCGGCTGGAATTTCCCGGTGCCGTCTACCATGTGACCAGTCGCGGCAACGCCCGACAGGATATTGTGGCAGACGACCGTGATCGCGCGCAGTTCCTTACCCTGCTCGCCCATGTCGTCGATCGCTATCGTTGGCTGTGTCATGCCTACTGCGTGATGGACAATCACTACCATCTCCTCATCGAAACGCCCCAACCCAATTTGTCCCTCGGCATGCGCCAGCTCAACGGCCGCTATACCCAAGGCTACAACCGCCGGCATGAACGGGTCGGCCATCTCTTTCAAGGACGCTTCACCGCAATCATGGTCGAGAAAGAGGCGCATCTTCTGGAACTCTGCCGGTACGTGGTGCTCAATCCGGTGCGAGCGAACATGGTCTCCCATCCCCGGCACTGGGCCTGGAGCAGCTATCGCGCGACGGTGGGTGAGACGATGGCCCCGCCTTTCCTGACCACAGACTGGATTCTCGGGCACTTTGGCTCACGGGTGGGTCCGGCTCACGAGCAGTATCGGACCTTTGTGGCCGAGGGACGAGGCGGGCCCCGGCCGTGGGAGCAGATGATCGGCCAGATCTATCTGGGATCTGAGTCATTCATTGCCAAGCACCAGCCGGATCGAGTGATTCGCGAGATTCCCCGTCAACAGACCCAGGCCCAGCGACCATCCTTGCGGGTGCTGTTTCAGCGACTGGACGCCCCGGCACGCCTCATCCACACGGCCTATCGCCGCTATGGCTATCGCCTCGCGGAGATTGCGGACCATTTGGGCGTGCATGCGGCCACGGTGAGCCGCCGGTTGAAGCAGGTGGAGCAGGACATTGTGTGATTGCAAGACCTGTCCCCTTCTGATTGTGACCCATTCTGATTGCTTCAGACTTCGGACCTCTGTGACCGTGGTAGGACAGGCGGCGGCGACTTCGTTATCTTCTTTCCTGATGCCTTACTCCGGATTGATGATCTTGGGCGGACGGCGGGGTTCCATTGGTGATTCGGCCGGTTCGATACGGCGGCGGTCCACGGTCCAGCTATTGAGGATAGTGGTGACGAGGCTGATGACCAGTGCGCCGCCGGCGGCGGGCCAGAATCCTGAGACGGTGAATCCCTTCACGAGATACGCCGTTAATTCGAGCAGCAGCGCATTCAACACCACCAGAAAGAGTCCCAAGGAAAATACGATCAAGGGCAGGGTCAAGACGAAGAGGATGGGGCGCAAGATCAGGTTGAGGATGGTCAGTACCAGCACGGCAGCGACTCCCGCCGTGAGGCTATCCGCTTCCAGGCCCGGGACGGTCGTAACGGCCAGAAAGACGGCCACGCCGGTGATCAGCACTCTCGTCATGGCGTTGCGCAGCCCGCCGTGGAAGGGAGACTCGTGGATCACGCGTGTAAATCGCATCGTCGCTATGGCACGGCGCTACTGAGTGGAGCCGTAGCCTTTCTCATGGCTGAGTAATGAACGATCGTCGCAAAGAGGGCCTTGTTCTCTTTCTTCGCTTCGATGATGACATGGTCGCCCACGACCGGCGGTTCATTCGACCCCGGGCGGTTTTTGTCTTTGAACCGCACCTGGTTCGTCAGTTTTACCGAAACCGGTGCAGTCTTACCGGTCGTCTTGACGGCAATGTGTTTCTTGTCGATCGCCGTCACCGTGCCGACGACATGCAAGATGATAGCTTTCTCCGCAGACACCGTTGTCGCCGTCAACAGCAATCCAAGCAGCGCAATACCGATGATCATGAGTTCTCGTACTCCTGTGCAGGCAATCGACCAGCGTGATGAAGAGCAAGGTTAAGGCTACGATGCTGTTAGCCGGGCTCTTAGCGTAACCGTAACCTCGAACTCAGCCTGTCATACCTGTCCGATGCCACTATACAAATTCTTCTGAGCGAATGCCACTTGAGGAGGCGGTGGAGGAGGTAGAGGGCAGATTGATCAGACGGTAGATGACGAGCGCGAGTACGGGCAAGTGCATCAACAGTCCGCTCAGGCCCATGAACCATTCAGCCCATGAACCATTCACCGATCCAGAAGGTCATGCCGAGATTGAAGGCCAGCACTCCATAATAGAGGCCGATGCCGAGCAAGAGCCGGTACGTGGTTGCCTGATGCGGTGGGAGGGCAGGAAGCCGTCGGTCTAATGGGAAATAGATGGCAAGAGAAAGGAATCCCACCACGGCCCAGCCGACATAGTTGGCCATCGGCACGCCGAAGTGCCAACCAGGGTCGGGATAGTAGTAGATTTTGCCCAAAAACCAGCGGTCGCCGCGCAGGGCCACCGGGTCGATGACCATGTCGATGAAGGCAAACACACAGGCTGTGAAAAGCAACAAGGGCCAGCCTGTTCGTGCCGGGACATTGAACCGCAGTCGTTTCAATCCAATTCCGGTGGATGGTGTGGAGGGCTCAATAGGGAGGAAGAAACAGAGTGCCACACAGTAGGCGGCATAGAGGAGGAAACTGAAGGAGATGGAATCCATAAACGGCACATCGGAGAAATACAGCTCTTCGCCGACCGTGGAGCCGTTGTAGAAATACCAGCCGAACGGAATGCCTGTGCGTGTTGAGGAGTACTCGCACACAAATGCCGTGATCCAGCTGATCAGCCAGAAGCGCCAGGTGCGAGGCCACCCGATTAATCGAAT
>JABMDE010000009.1:13149-18587 GCA_015904055.1 Nitrospira sp.
TTTTCCACGGCGGAAGTCGTCGTTGTCCATCGAGGGCAGGTCGTCGTGAATCAATGAATAGGTATGGATCAGCTCCAATGAGCAGGCGACCGCCATGAGGCCGGGCGGCGTTTGGCCCAGCGCTTCCGCTGCCGCGATTGTCAGAATCGGTCGTACGCGCTTGCCGCCCGCCATGAGGCTGTAGCGCATGCTCTCATGCAGCGTCGTCGGCGGCGTGATGGCCGGCGGCGTCACTTCGTCGAGGAAGCGATCGACAGCGATTCGCTGTTGTTCGAGATAGTCTTTGATGTTCATAGGGTGTGAATCGACTCTTGTTGAGAAAATTTCCGACCCGCGCGGAGAGTAACAAACGATTTGGGGATGAGTCAAACGGGGGAGGGGACAGGAGCGGGGGCCTGGTGGTCTCCTGTGCTCGCGCCCCGCGCACGCGGGACTGATTGGAGGTTAAATCAGGGGCGGTGCTCGGTGCATGCGCGCAATGAGGAGACCACCAAGCCCCCTCTCCTGAAAAGAAGGAGAAGCAGGGTTGAAGAGAGCGTCGAACAAAGGGAATGGTTTGTTCCGCCCTCTACCAATTGCTCAAGGGGGGGGGGAATGTAGGGAAATGTAGGGATGGGATGCAAAGAGAGTCATGGAAAGGCTATCCCATGCGGTAGTATTGATCTGCAATCCCAACATGATAATGTCCGGTTTTGCCAAAGTAGAAATGTCCGATTCGTTGGTACACTGTCTGTCCTCAGAAGGAGGGCGGGATGGTCGAATCGGTCAGCGGAGTGACGAAGTTTATTACGCTCTATCCCACGAAGGGAGTTTGATATGGCCTTCGCGCTGTTCAGCAAAGTGGCATTGACGGTTGACCTGCCGTTGCACAAACTTAGGAAGGGTGACGTGGCCACTATTGTCGGGGCACATGCTGGTCGCACAGGACTGGAGCAGGGATACTCTCTGGAAGTATTTAATGCAGTTGGGGAGACCCTCGCCGTGGTGACGGTGAGTGAATCACAGATCGAACCACTGACGAATAATGAAGTTATGCATGTACGCCGGCTCGATGAAGTCTCTGTCTGACCGTATTCAGGCGCAGTGTTCTATTTATTCTGATGCCGTTTGAACGACATCGTCTTCATCACGCCGCACGGGGGCCCTGGGACAAGCAAGAAATCAGGGACGACCTTCAGGTCCCTCATAGATTCGTCGGTGTAGTTAGTTTTCACACGTCGCCAAGATCATTGTAATAGGCACCGGGTCTAACAAGTTCTGTTTGGCGGTGCTCGGTGCGTGATTTCACCGTCGCAACCCATTGAAACTGCAGCGGCCATGGCGTATGGTTCACAAACCAAAGTAGTGTGTTACATGGATAGAAATGGGCAGATCCGGTTCTTGTCCGGATCAGCCCGTATATTGTTAGACCTATCTGATGACTCCTCGGCAATGTGAGATAGCAGCAGAGTCTTACACTGCCAGCCTGTTAGCACAGTGTGGCTATGATGTCTTGGTGCAATACGGGGCAAATCAGCCGCACTACGATTTGGTCGCAGTGAAGGAAAGCCGTTTTCTCCCCGTGTCAGTAAAGGGGAGCCAGGATGGTGGCTGGATGCTAGCTGTGCGCTATGTCAAGCCTGGCGTTGACTACCTGGAGGCTATAGACAAGTGGCTGGCTATTCAACGTCTGGACGTTGTCTACCTATTCGTACAGTTCTACGGCATCGAGCTTGGTCAAGCGCCTCGTGTATATATAGCTCGCCCACCAGAGATTGGCGCTCATATGAAAACTCAGTGCGATGGTCGCGGTCATGGTTCTCTACAAGAGGACTTTCGCAGACACCATCCTAAATCCAAGTACAGTCATAAAATTCCTGCTCATTGGGCGTTTAGTCGTGACCGCATCGATGAGATTTAGGTCTAACAATTCATTCAAGCTGAAGCCGCTTCGCGGCTCGGCTTAATTCAAGCGTTCGCCCTGACAAGTCATGGCCTACAAATTCACCCTGATTCCCGAAAGCCTCAAGCGAAAATTCGCCGTTTATGTCGTCATCGCAGAGGGAAGTGGTGACACGAAACTCTACGTCGGCAAGACTGGCGACAACCGTGAGGGATGCAATCCGGTCATCTCTCGATGCGGCAACCATTTTTCCTACAATAAGATTCATAGCCAGGTCCGCAACAAAATACCCGACCATGAAGATCGGGAATACACGTACGTCTTCGACCACTTCGATGAATACAGTGAGGATGTCAGCCAAAGACGCGACGCGATCAACAAGATCAACGAGATGGAGCGATGGTTGAACGAAGAGATTCAGGGATTGGTTCATGGTGCGATCGACATGGAGTTGCTCAACCCAAACTCAGGCAACGGTCATGTGCGGCGCTCTGAGCGAACGAAACCGTCCGTGTTTCGGACGGAAGAAGCACAACGGAAGATTTCCGGAATCGTCTCGGAAGTGAAGCATCTAATAAGGCGCACAAAGCGGTAACCCGGAGCTGCCGATCATGCGAGATTTGGAATCATGGCTTTCTGGCGCAAGCAGGTAGGGGCACATGTTGTTCTGTGCATACAAGGTTGGGGTCGCGCCGTGCAATCCACACAGCCATGGTGGCCTGCCTCGCCTCGGTGTCTCGCAGCTCTCCACGTGAGTGAGGTCTTCCGGCTCGCCTCCTTTCTATTTCTTCCCGTCGCGTAGCAGCCACTGTCCTATCAATTGACGCCATTCCATCTGCCCCTGTATGCTGATGACCAGAATTATGGTCATCATTGAGAATGAGGTGGAGTGTGGCTAAAACATTGTCGTTGTCGGAAGTGAAAACCCGCCTGCCTGAACTTGTGGCGGGCGTGCAAGAGCGTGAGGAGGAAGTGGTTGTGACGAAGAACGGCCGTCCGGCTGCCATTCTGATCAATGTTGATGAGTATACTCGCCTCAAAGAGACCGTGGATGTGCTCAGCGATCCGGCGCTCATGAGTCAGATTGCCGAGAGCCGGGTGTTTTACAGGAGCAAACGCAAAGGGCTGTCGTTTGAAGATGTGTTCGGCGAGCCTCTTGCGCCCATGAAGAAGCGGCGCACTGCGTGAACCCGTTCCGTCCGGACATTCCTCCGCATGTTGCGGAGGTGATCCGCTCGCTCCATCCTGACCTGAAACGATCGATCAAATCGGCCGTTCGGGCCATTGCCGCCGATCCCGCATGTGGGGAGCCGCTTAAGCGCGAACTTGATGGGCTCCGAAAGTATCGCGTGCGTCGTTTTCGCATCGTCTATGCCGTCGATCAGAAAGCACGAGTCATTCGCCTGATGGCCGTCGGCCATCGTCGGTATGTGTATGAGGAGATGACTGAGCGACTTCGGCAAAAGGGATAAGTATAGGGGGACTGGGGGTATCCTTGTGGCTTCTGGCCCGACATCCCACCGTAGGCCATGGTGGTGACTATTTCTACTGGTATGGAGACATGATATCCTGACGTGTGACCTATGAGTGGGATCAAGGGAAGGCTCAGAGAAACCGACGAAAGCACGGTGTCTCTTTTGAGGAAGCGGCCTCGGTTTTTCAGGACGCAGGCGCACTCACGTTTGAGGATCCAGACCATTCGGACGAAGAACCACGAGAAATGACTATTGGCATGTCGAGGCAGGACCGTGTGTTGTTTGTCTCGCATTGCGATCGTGGAGGGCGGGTTCGAATCATCAGTGCCAGAAGGGCAACCTTGAATGAAAGGAAACAGTATGCGGAAGGCGTCCTCTAAAACAACAGCAGACGATCTTCGGCCTGAATATGACCTGACCAAGTTAAAGGGGGGTGTTAGGGGAAAGTATTATGAACGGGCTATGGCAGGAACGAACCTCGTTCTGGTCGATCCGGAGTTGGCGAAAATATTTCCTGATTCAGCGTCTGTCAATCGGGCCTTGCGTGCATTGCGGGATGCCGCTGGTGTGACAGCAGGGCAGCCTCGACGTGCTCGACGAGGACCTGCACGACGAAAGCGCACGGCTGCGTAACGGTCTTCTTCCAAGTCAGCGACATTCCCATATCCTGAAATCTCGTCACCTTCGCCTCTCTTATATGCGTATATACTCGCTTGTGTTACTGCCGAGCGCCCCGCTATACTCCGGCCCTATGAGTATTCGAAAAGGCGGCGGCGAGTGGATGCCGATGTTGCTCCCGGTCGAGCCGCGGGCGTGCGCAGTGTGCAAAGACGGTCTCTACCGGGACACCACGATGCTCCGTGGCGGGTGGTCTCGCTGCACGGTGTGCGATGAGTTCGTCCACTACGGGTGCCTGGCCAGCGGAAAAGTCGCTTTTCTCAAAGCGCGTCCGCGCGTGTGCAAAGCCTGCCGGGCAGTGCAGGACGGGACCGCTCCTCCTTCTCCGACCGGTAAGCACACAGTGCCGACAGCTGTCGGGTCATGAATCCAGGCTCACAATCTGGTCCGCTGTCTGTGCGTCCAGGCCGGCCGGCGGCGTTTGCAGAAACCGTCCGGTTGGTGCTGGCTCCGCTGGTCTTGTTGTGCAGCGGATTCTTCACGGCGAACTTTGTCATTAGTGGCCAGTATTCATGGCCGCTGACAAGCCGGGTGTTTGTGCTGACGCTGACGGTGCTCGTGCTCTCCTATGAATTTGTCTACAAAGAACAACTCTCGCAGCATGGGTCATCGCGCCAAGCGAAGATCGCGATCCTCCGTTCCTGTCTCATCCCGTATGTATTCGGTTGGGTACTGCTGATAGCCTGGTGGAAGTTCTAGCAGGATGTTGAAAAAGCCCGCCAGCGGCGTTCTCGCATCGCTCAGAGGCTCAACGTACCAAAGCGTACGCCTCGGCCTCTTCGCTCGCTGCGGCCTTGCCGGACGGACTTTTTGAACATCCTGCGGGCTTGTTAGCCTGCGATCAGGACACGGCCATGTGACTCGGTGCGGTCGTCAGCCATAGGGAGCGGCGATGACACAGATTGTCCGTAGCGGAGCCTTTCTTCAACAGTGCTGGTCGGTTCATCCTCTCTGTGTGGTGGTCAAACGGATGGGGGATGATCGTCGGCTTGTGTTGGCATGCAGCTCCTGCAAGTCCGGCCATTATCTGACGGTGGGGCTCGTAACCTCGAAAGAGGCGACGGCTTCAGATCTCGTTGCAGCCGGGCAGATCGGCCAAGATGTCACAGGTGAAGAGTTGTTGAGCGCCTGCATTATGACCCATCGCTCGGCCATTACGTTGCGTGAGATGGACGTGTTTCAGGATCTTGTGTTGCTGCGTTGCACCGACTGCCGCCGGCACTATACGGTGCAGGTGTCGGCGTTCGAGACACATCAGAAATAGCCGGTGGCTGCTGGTTGCAAATACACGCGACAGCCTCTTTTGTGATCATGTCCCACCCCATGACGTTCACTGACGAAGAAACCGCGTTGTTGGCCGATGCCCGCTTCTTTCAAAAGAAGGCGGTGATTACGGCCAAGGT
>JABMDE010000090.1:0-19045 GCA_015904055.1 Nitrospira sp.
ACACGGATTACATGAGCGAATTCTTTGATGATCCGCTCACGTCCGACTTCATCGGCTGAACCAGGTGTCCGCTCTTGTATTGGGGCTATGTTGCTCATCATACAAATTCCTGCGCGTCCTTTCGTCGAATGAACATGGAGGGGCGCCTGCTCGTCTTATCCACGGCCATTGCAATTCCTAGTCCTCCGCAATGGGGAAATGGCATTGCACGTTTCTCATGACCGGTTTCGTACTGTCTGCACATGCCTTCCGATCTCCCGAACCCGCTCACCCCACAATCGTTCCTATGCGCCCTTCAGTCCCCGTTGCCAAAGCAACTGGACGGAGCCTTTGGGAATATCCGACATGGGCCACTGCATCACTTGCTCTGCCAGCTTGATGAATGCCTGGGATGCCGGCGAGTCCGGGAATGCTTCCACCACCGATTTTTGCCTGGTGACCGCCAAGGGCACATAGTCGTCGTGCGGGATATACCCCACATATTCGACCGCCACATGGAGAAACTGGTCGATGGCCCGGTCCAGCTTCCTGAATACCTCCGCCGCTTCCCGACGGCCTTTCGCCTGATTGACCAGCACTTTAAAATGCCGCTCCCGGTACTGACGCGCCAGCACTTTGATCAGGGCGTAGGCATCGGTCAGGGACGTGGGTTCCGGCGTTGCAACCACCACCGTTTCATGAGCCGAGGACGCAAAGAACGTGACATTGGATGAAATGCCCGCGCCGGTATCGATCAGCAGCACGTCCATCCCGGCAGCAAGCTGCTCCAATTGCTCATGGATGATGATCTGCTGCGAGTCGGTCAACGCCGTAAGATGCGGTACGCCGGAACTGGCGGGCAGCACACGGATGCCTGCGGGACCTTCCACTGCAATCTCGTCCAGCGTGCGTACGCCCGACAATACGTCTTCGATCGTGTAGCGGGGCACCAGCCCCAGCAACACATCCAAATTCCCCAATCCCATATCCGCATCCAACACCAATACGCGCTTTCCCGATCGCGCGAGCGCAACCGCCACATTCGCCGCCACATTGGTTTTCCCAACCCCGCCTTTTCCGCTCGAGACGGCAATGACGCGTGTGCCGGGGTCACACAGCTCACGACCGATGACGGCTGTATCCAAACGGCTTATCGTGCTCTGCATGAGATTCCTCCTACCATTCGTTCGATGCGCACATCGCCCCGACTGCTTCCGGCACAGGTGTCTCTCCAAGGGACCCCGATGGCCGGCTCATGGGCGCGCGGGAGACGACATACCGCTGCGCCATCAGACACTCCGCCAAACGTTCCGGCGAGGCGAGTTCGATATCTTCCGGGATCCGCTGCCCAACCCCCCAATAGGAAAGCGGCAGACCGGTATGACGGGCCACGTCGAAGATGGTCCCGAAGGATTCGGTGTCATCCAGCTTTGTAAAGAGCAGCCGCAACAACGGCAGATCCTTGACCCGATCCAGGACTCTATGCAGATCCCTTTCGTGAGACGATGCCGGAAGAACCACATGTGTCGTCATGACAGATTCCTCGCCGATGAGCCGATGCAGTTCCGCCGCAGACGACACATCCTCCGGTCCGACGCCAGGCATATCAATAAGGACCACGTCCGCCCGCCCATACCGGCGCAGCCCCTGGTGTAGCTGCTGCGGCGACTGCGCAGCCGCGAACGGGATACCAAGTGTGCGCGCATACTGGCGCAATTGATCGACTGACGTTTCTCTATAGGTATCAAACGTCACCACGGCTACTGACTGCCCCAGTTCAATCCGGTGATGCGCCGCTAACTTGATGACCATCGATGTTTTGCCGGCCCCGCTTGGACCGAGGATCACGCCAATCGCACGGCTGCCTTCCCTGCCAAGAATCGGTCCACTGATTCCGATACGGCAGGCAATGGCCTCTTGAAGAGCCGTTGCAACCGCGTCCTCGTGCTGGCACTCATCAGGCCCCAACCTCTCCAGCAGATCATCGCCCAACATCTCCGCCGTCGATGGACGCATCCCCTGCTGGATGAAGGATCGGCACAACCGCGCGATGACCGGCGGTTTCTCCGCTTCGATCGACTGGGTTTCCGGTGGCAACGATTCCGCCAACAGGCGGCTCACTTCACGCAGCTCGGCGCGAAGATGCTGCAGGCGATGCCGCGTCCTCTTCTCACCGGCTGCCTGCCTTGGCAACGCGACCGGCGCTGAAACAGCCGACTCAGTCGGCGAGTGAATCGCCGCCATCACAGATTTGAGTGCCGCCTGGAAACTCTTGACCACCGGAGCCAACACCGGCGCCGGGGGCTCAACAGGCGGCAACTCCGCCAGGGGTTTCGGTGCCTCGTCATGGCGCAACGGATCCTGTTCGGAGGCGGCCATGACTTCCAGCACAGGACGATTGAATACGCGAAGCATCCGGCCGCCCTGTTGCACTTCCTTCGACGAGAGGATGATGGCCTCAGGCCCCAGCTCTTCCTTGATCGCCCGCATAGCATCCTGCATGGTGAGGGCATGAAATGTTTTGACTTTCATCTGTTACCTCATGACAACTGAGCCAGATCGCCATCGATTCGAACGGTATCCAGTGATTGCAAACGAACCAACGCATCCACTTCATTGAGACCCATGACGGGCACCGAATGGAGCAGGCGGTCGCTTAACCGCCGCAAGTGGCGCCGAACCACCGGCGAGCACAGCACGATGGGCTGTTGTCCGCGAGCAGCCACCCGTTCGGCCGCCTGTTTGAGACCGCTCAAGAGCTTATGCGACATGGCAGGATCGAGATTGAGAGACGCGCCCTGCGGGAGTACGGCCGCCTGTTCCGCCAAGGACCGATCCAGCTGCGGATCCAGTGTAATAACCTGGAGCGTTCCATCGGGCAGCTGATATTGTTTGGTAATCGTCCTCGCCAGCGCCTGGCGCGCAAACTCCGTGAGGACATCGGGATCTTTGATCGTGGCGGCATGATCGGAGACGGCTTCCAGAATGGAGCGAAGATCGCGGATCGGAATCCCCTCTTTGAGCAGATTACCGAGAATGCGCACCACTGTGCCGAGCGGTAACAACGTCGGAATCAACTCCTCGACCAGTTTTGGATGGGCTTTCCCGACGTCATCCAGCAGCGCTTGCACTTCCTGCCGTCCGACCAATTCATGGCTATGGCGCTTGATCAGTTCAGAGACATGCGTCGTCATCGCCGAACTTGCATCGACCACCGTGTACCCTGCCATCTGAGCCTGCTCGCGGGCATCTTCCGACACCCACAGGGCCGGGAGTCCAAACGCCGGCTCCTTCGTCGCAATCCCCTGCACCAGACCTCGCTGGCCGGTACCGGGATCGATCGCCAGCAAATGGCCGGGCAGGACATCGGCCTTGGCAATTTGCACCCCTTTGAGGATGACGGCATACTCATTGGGTCGTAGCTGGAGATTGTCGCGAATATGGATTGGCGGGACGACGAAGCCCATGGACTCCGCAAACTGACGCCGCAATCCTTTGATCCGGTCTAAGAGCGCGGTCCCCTGCGTGCCTTCGACAAGACCGATGAGCCCGTAGCCGACCTGCACTTCCATCAGGTCGAGCGGGGTAACTTTCGTTGAACCCTCATCGGCCTTCGGTACAGCGGGAGCCTGGTCGACCGCTGCCGGAGTCTGCTCTTGTTGATGCAGACGATAGGCCATCCAGGCTACGCCTGCCCCTAACGCTAAAAAAGCCAGGTGTGGCAGACCGGGAATCAGTCCGAGCACGAGCAGGATCCCGGCGGCCGTGCCGACGGCTTTCGATGAAATCAACAACTGCCTGGTCATTTCGCCGCCGAGATCGGTGTCGGACGCGGCACGCGTCACCACGATGCCCGCCGCCGTCGACACGATCAACGCGGGAATCTGCGCCACCAGTCCTTCTCCGACCGTCAGCAACGTATACGTTTGCGCCGCCAACGCCGGACTCATCCCTTGCTGCAGGATGCCGATCGCTAATCCCCCCACAATGTTGACCAGAATGATGATGATGGCCGCGATCGCGTCCCCACGCACAAATTTACTGGCGCCGTCCATCGCACCGTAAAAATCAGCCTCTTCGTTGATCTCGCGGCGGCGGCGGCGCGCATCGGCTTCATTAATCAATCCGGCGTTGAGATCGGCGTCGATGCTCATCTGCTTCCCGGGCATCGCATCCAAGGTAAATCGCGCGGCGACTTCCGCCACACGACCGGCGCCTTTGGTAACCACCACAAAGTTGATGATAACGAGAATGGCAAACACCACCAGCCCGACGGTGTAGTTCCCGCCCACGACAAAATTGCCGAATGCACGGATCACTTCCCCTGCCGCGCCGGGCCCTTCATTGCCGTGAAGCAAGATCAGACGGGTCGACGCGATATTGAGCGACAACCGCAAGAGCGTGATCATCAACAGAATGGAGGGGAACACAGAGAATTCAATCGGCCGCCGTACTTGCAGCCCGACCAGCAGAACGATCACGGACAACGTGATGTCGAAACTCAGCAGCAGGTCGAGAAGAAATCGAGGCAGCGGCAGAAGCATGACCATTAAAATGGCCACGACACCCACGGACATAACAATGTCAGGGTGCTTGATGAAGGATGCGTGCTGAATCGGTTCCACTTTAGTCGTCATGATCGTTTGAGAAGGCTGCGGTCAAGGTTAGGACTGCGTGTTCGAACCTCGACGTCACCTCACCCTGAGCCTTTCCCTGTCCTTACTCTTTTCCCAATCCGTCCGGTGCCGCCCCCCGGGCCCGGTACACAAATGCAAGGATTTCAGCCACGGCACGATAGAGATCCGCGGGAATCTCTTTCCCGACCTCGATCAGCTTGAAGAGCGTCCGGGCCACGAATTTGTTCTCCACAACCGGCACACCATGGTGTCGGGCCAACTCCCGAATGCGCTCGGCCACTAAACCCGCACCCTTGGCCACCACGAACGGCGCCGCCATTTTTGTCGAATCGTACTTGAGCGCCACCGCCAGGTGTGTGGGGTTTGTCACCACCACATCCGCCGTCTTCACGTCCGCCATCATGCGTTTTCTGGACATCTCGCGCTGCGCGGCACGGACCCGGCCCTTCACCAACGGATCGCCTTCCGAGGACTTATGTTCTTCTTTGATTTCCTGTACGGACATACGAAGACTGCGTTCCCACTCATACCGCTGATAGAAATAATCCAATCCGGCGAGGACTCCGATTGCACCGGCCACCGCCAAAGCTGTCTTGAGCGAAAGTTTTCCGGCCAGATGCAGCGCAGTCCCCATATCGTATTCCATCAGCGCGGGCAGCTGGAGCAGGTCATGCCGCATCACGAACAACCCCACACCCGTGATGATCGCAATCTTGAGCAATCCCTTGATCAGTTCGACCACTGACCGCAGGGAGAAGATACGAGCAAGCCCTTTCAACGGATTGATACGGGCAAAATCCAATTGCAGCGCTTCCGCCCGCCAGAGCAATCCCGTCTGCGCCAGAGACGCCCCGCCCCCGATCAACAGAATGGCGCCTAGAATCGGCAAACTGATCGTGAGAACCGTGACACCGGTGCCCATGACGACGGTATAGATCTCTTCACTCGTGACGCCGTTCCGGAAGGCCTCAGGAAACGAAATCGTCAGTCCATTCCTGGTCATCTCGATCATCTGCTGCATACCCGCCGGTATCAGCGCCGCCAGGAATCCGATCCCGCCGAGCAGGATGGCCGCAGTAGACAGGTCATGGCTTCTGGCCACCTGACCTTTCTTCCGCGCGTCTTCTTTGCGCTTCGGTGTCGCTTTCTCTGTCTTATTATCGTTCTCGTCAGCCATGGCCTAAGATTTTGAGAATCCCCTCAATGACAAACTGGAGCCGTTCGATCTCACGAGTGAACAGCCCTATCGTAAACGGCATCGACAAGCTCAATACCGCCAGACCGGCTGCGATGGTCACGGGAAAACTAAGGACAAAGACATTAATCTGGCTGACCGCTCGTCCAAGAATGGCCAGCAAAATATTGATGACAAGGATGGTGACCAGCACCGGGGCGGACAGTTTCAGCCCGATTGTGAACATCTCCTGGGAGAGGCGTAATACCTCCTCACCCAGTGCCGCCGGCAGCGCGGCGCCGAACGCCGGAATCGCTTCATAGCTGGAGACAATGGCGGCGACGATCAACATATGGGCGTTGAGCGAGAGAAATACCAGCGACGCCAGCAGCGTGAAAAATTGACCGATAATAGGCGTATGATGCGCCGTAGCCGGATCGACGATCTGCAATACGCCGAACCCCATCTGCACACCGATCAAATCGCCGGCCAATTCCAATGCCCCGAAAAACATCCGCACGGCCAGGCCGATTGTCAGACCGATCGCCATTTCGCCCATCAGCCCGCCGGCCAGCGCAAGAGAATCATACGGTACAGCGGGAAGACGGATGACCGGAGCCAGCGCCGCTCCCAACACCAGCACCAGCGCCACCTTTACTTTCATCGGAACCGTCCGCCCGCTCAGAATCGGCAAGGCGGCCAGCAACCCGCCGATCCGTGATACCAGCGCCAGAAAGGACTGGAATTCAGGGAGGAGAATCTGGATTGTCTGCGTCAACGCCATTGAAATGCCCTTAGCTCCGCTTGCATCGTGTATCCCGTATCCCGTCGCTCGTATCCCGCAAACACAACTGTGGAAACCTTCTTTCTATGTTGCGCGTCACGCTTTACGCTCCGCTACTGCACATAGTTCGGGATACTGATCAGCAAATTGGCCGTGTAGGTAGCCAACAGGTTCAGCATCCACGGCAAAAACACCAGGAGCGCCCCGAACAGGGTCAGTACCTTTGGCACAAAGGACAGCGTCGGCTCATTCAACTGCGTCATCGCCTGGAATGCGCTGACAATCAGGCCAACAACAAGACTGAGGCCGAGAATCGGCGTAGAGACCATCAAAGTGGTTTCCAGGGCCTGTCGGCCCAGTTCGGTGACAATTTCAGGCGTCATCTCATTCTCCTTTGTGCGGCGGCGTCACTGGAAACTCCGCACCATCGAGCCCACAACCAAGTACCAGCCATCAGCCAGGACAAACAGCACCAGTTTGAACGGAAGGGAAATCACCGCCGGTGGAAGCAACATCATACCCATCGACATAAGCACGCTGGCCACCACCATATCGACGATCAAAAATGGAATGTAGATCAGGAAGCCGATTTGAAATGCCACCCGCAACTCGCTCAGGATAAAAGCCGGGATAATGACATGGGTCGGGATCTCTTCGGCCTTGTCGGGTTTCGGCAGCCGGCCGAGATCGATGAACAACTCCAGGTCCTTCTCTCGCACTTGACGCAGCATGAAACCGCGGACCGGTTCACTGCCTTTCTTCCAGGCCTCTTCGTAGGAAATCTGCTCGTCCATGAGCGGTTTGAGCGCGCCGGCATACACCGACTGCCCGACCGGCGCCATGATGAACATGGTGAGAAACATCGCAAGCGACAGCAGCACTTGATTGGGGGGAACCGCCTGTGTGCCCAGCGCCTGCCGGAGAAATGACAGAACAATCACAATCCTCGTAAATGAGGTGACCATGATGAACAATGCCGGAGCCAGAGACAGCACCGTCAGCAGAATCAAGATCTGGATGACGACGGCGGTCTGCTTGGGCGCATCCGATCCGAGGTCGATGCTGACTGAAGGGCCGGCCGCCGCCGCATTGGAAGCCGACAGCACGAGCGCGGTCGCGACAAGCAGGATTGCGCATGCAACGATGATCCAGCGGCGCGAGTTACAGCCCGCCATGATGCTCCTTATCACGCGGAACCACGTGGGCCGATAGGCTATGCAGCCAGGACGTGAATGCCGATTGCGGGAATGCGGCCGTGGAAGCGAACGCACCAGGTGCAGCCGAAGCCAGCAGTTCCTCCACACGCGTCGAATCGCTGACGCGGCCCAGCGGAACGAGATCCGTCGCAGTCGCGCCGACGATGAGGTATTCTCCCGCAACTGACACCAGTGCGATTGTTTTGCGCGGCGCAATGTGCCCGCTGGCCACCACCCGGATCAGCTGATGCCCCCCTGCCTGCCCCAGGCGATGGTTCATCAATCGTCTGGCCGCTATGGCTACCAGTCCCATCAGAACCAGTACGATGGCCAACGCGGAAAGGGTGCGAAGAAGGCTCTCCCAGAAGTCGATCACCTGCGCTCCTTGTTTCGATTCAACCGAGTTGCTGAACACGCTCGGCGGCACTGACCACATCGGTCAGCCGAATGCCGAACTTTTCGTTGACAACCACCACCTCTCCCCGCGCCACAAGCTTGTTATTCACCACCACTTCCATCGGCTCGCCGGCGAGCTTATCCAGCTCGATAACCGAACCTTGTGCCAGTTGCAGTAAATCTCGAATGGCCATCTTGGCAGACCCCACATACACCGCGACATTCATGGGAATATCGAGGAGAAAATCGATATTTTTCGGGGTCTCACCCGTCTGCGCATTTTGGACGGGGGGAAATGACGCCGGCTGAGGCGACGATGCGCCGGCTTGTGTCGAGGAACCTATCTCGGCCATGGGAACGCCTCCCTATCAGTCCGCGGTCAATGAACGATCTTTGTCACGCGACATGCGTGATTGCCCTTGTAGACGCCGGAACTTCCTTGAAATTTGAGATAGCCTTCGACGTAGCAATCCAACGGATCCCCCGGCCGTTGATCCAGCACAACCACATCGCCGGGAGCAAAGTTGAGAACGTCCCGCACTGTCACACTCGTGGTGCCCAGACGAACCGTGATGGGAAGACTGCACTCTTGTAATTTGTCCCGGAATTTCACCGCCCAACTGCTGTCCTGCTCAATTTGGTCTGAGACAAGACCTGAATACAGTTTGTCCTTGATCGGCTCCAGCATCCCGTAGGGATACACGAGAAACAGGTCTCTGGTGGTATCACCGATGATCACCTGAAGCGTCACCACCACCACGATCTCCGACGCAGTGACAACCATGGCGAACTGCGGATTGCTTTCCGATCGCACATATTCCACCTTGATCGGCAATACCGCCTGCCACGCCTTTTCAAGATCGGCCAGCACCTGGGTCAGCAGTTTCTTGATAATCCGGAGTTGAACCGGGGTGAAGTCCCGACCTTCCGGCTTCACATGCGTCTGACCTTTCCCGCCGAAAAAATAATCCACGATCAGATAGACAAGAAACGCATCCATGACGACCAGCGCGCTGCCCCGGAGCGGATGCATATGAAACACGTTGAGCGACGACGGCATCGGAACCTTTTTCAGAAATTCTCCGAATTTGATCACCTGTGTACTGACGACGATGAAATCGATGGCTTCGCGCAACATGCCGGTCCATGCAACGGACTGCCGCCTGATGAAGCGATCGTTGATCATCTCCAGCGTCGGCATTCGGCCGCGAATGATCCGCTCCTGATTCAGCAAATCGTATTGCGCCACGCCCTCCTCGGGAGCCTCCGCAGCTTTCGGGGACGTATCCACGTCGCCCGAGGCCACCCCCTTCAGCAGCGCATCGATTTCCTCTTGCGAAAGAACTTTTTCCATAGCCGTACTCGTTACTGGACGACAAACTCGGTGAAGTACGCGGAGCGGATGCCCGGCTTCGGCAGCAACCCGTTCACCCGCTGCGTGATCTCATCGCGCAGTTGAAATTTCCCTTGCGACGTTCTCACCGTCGTCACATCCTTGCTGCTCAGCAGCACCAATACGGTGTCACGCACCTGTGCAACGCGAGCCGTCAGATCGGCTTTGACTGCCTCGGTCTCGACTTCCAATTTGACGGTGAGCTTGAGATACCGGATCTCAGGCTGGTCGGCCAAATTCACGATGAAGGGATCCAGATCGAACATGACTCCGGGTGCTCCGGCCGGCGCGTGCTTTGCGACCTCATGACGAGGTTCAGCCTTTGCCGCAACCTCCGGCTTTTGCTCCTCTGCACTCTCAGCCGGTTTGCCTGAGCCGCCAAGCAACTTCACGGCAAGCACCGCACCACCGACGCCGACGACAAGCGCCACTGCTACCACGATGATGAGCAATTTGATCGGCAATACCGGTGCGGCTACGCGCGCCGGCTCTTTTTCATCTGCTGTCGCTGCATCCGCCATAGGATCCTCCTGCCTTCTGACATGACACACGAACCTCGCTGCACAAATTGCAATGCCTATGCCATGTGCCGGAACAACATGTGATCGGGGAGCCTCTCGCAAATCACTGCGCCAGACGCGGCTCCGCGCATACCCGGCATACTGAACGGGAATCCAATACCCGACGGGCGTCAAGCGATCGCTTGACGCCGTCAGAAAACTGACGGTCTACATGCTCAGCCGGAGGGATTCTGTGACGGAGGAGGATCGAACCAGATCAAGGGGAAGAGGCCGGACTGAGAGAGTGTTCCCTCTCAGTCCGGTGCTACTGCGGCTTATCGTTTCAGATTCACCAGTTCCTGGAGGATTTCATCTGATGTGGTAATCACCCTGGAATTCGCCTGGAATCCGCGTTGCGCGGCAATCATGTCGATGAAACTTTCACCAAGATCCACATTCGACAGTTCAAGCGAATTGGACAGCACACGGCCAAGTCCAGCGCTGTCCGGTGTCCCGGTCACGGGCTGGCCGGAATTTCCAGATTGCGCAAACGTGTTTTTGCCCGTCCGTGTCAGACCGATGGGATCCGGGAAACGCGCAAGCACCACCTGGGCCAAGGCACGGAGTTGTCCATTGGAAAATCTCCCGCTGATGGTCCCATTGGAATCGACGGAAAAGGCTTGCAACGATCCCGCAGCGAATCCATCTTGAGTTTGCTGTACCAAGGCCGAGGTTGAACCAAACTGTGTCGTCCCGTCCAATCCGGACCCGCCGTCGGTCGTCACGCTGGTTCCATAGTTCATAACGATCGACTGGTCTTGTGTGGCACCGTTGAAATCGATTTGCAGCTCGCCCGGCGTGGTCCCGACAGTGCCCGCGGCAGTCCCGGTATCGTAACGAGTGACCGGACTTTCCCGATCCAGCGTTCCATTGGTCCCGAAGGTCAAGGTGCCGGATCCCACCCTCACGATGCCCAAGCTCGCATCAATGTTGCTCGAATCATAGTTCGCCGTCACGACATCGGAGGCGCTTGCCACCACATTGTAGTTCCACGTATTTTCACCGACACGGGTAAAATATGTGGTCAGCAGATGGCTGTTGCCAAGCGAGTCGAAGACCGTCATCGAAGTTGAAAAATTGGAAGTCGCCGGTGGATCGGACAACAGAAAATTTGTGCCCGTCGTGGAGGTCCCAGTGGTCATATTCAAATTTGCAGCCAGTGTGTCGCCGCCGTTGGCAGTGATCGCCACCGTCCCCGTCCCGGTCGTCGAGTTGTTCGTCGTGCCGGTGATGCCCGACGTAAAGGTGAATATATTCGAGGCATTGACGGATGCCGTAAAACCGGAGTAGGCCGCCGCTCTGAACGGATCGTTCGGCACCAATGCACGGACGCCGTTCTGAATGGCCGTCGCCAGCGCCGCTCCGGTCAGACCATTGGCTACGGTGACGGTCTGTACACCGTCCCCGTTCAGATCGATGTCAAACGACGTGTTACCGGCCGCAGTGGTCGTCACCGAAGCCGCAGAGCCCACCACATTCCCTCGCACGCCAGTCTGATTCGTTGCGGAATTCAAGTTGGCCGCCACCAGGGCAACAGTCGTTGCCCGCGGAGAGGCCGTGGTGGACGGCAAGGCGATATCTCCGATCGTCCCGGTAATCGTACCCGTGGTATCCGCCAAGAACCCTTGCAGTTTAAACCCGGACGGATCGACCACATTGTTGTTCCGGTCCAATCGGAACAGCCCCGCGCGCGAATAGTACGTCCCACCTTGCGCATCTTCCACCACAAAGAAGCCGTTCCCATCGATGGCCAGATCCAACACATTCGATGACGTAGCCAGAGACCCCTGGGAAAAATTACCTTGCACGGAAGTCAGCGACACGCCGATGCCTGTTTGCACGGCACCAGACCCGCCAGAAATCGACGAGCTGATCAAATCTGCAAACGTCGCTTTGCTCCCCTTGAAACCGACCGTACTCATATTGGCGATGTTGTTTCCAATTACCGACAGCGCTGTCCCGTTGGCATTGAGTCCGCTCACCCCGGCAAATAACGACGATAGAATTCCCATGAGCCCAATCCTCCTTCTTCCGTTGCAGGTTCTATTCTTCTTACCGTAGCTCGATTACCGCCGATGGATCGATACTGAGATCGCCGGCGACCAGCTTGGGTTTCCCCTCTTCCATGCGAATGCCGGACACCGTCAATTGTCCCGCAGTCCGCGCGTTCACCGGCGCGCCCAGCGCATCCGTTGCCGTCAGAACATACTGATAGATTCCTGCCGGCATGAGCGCCCCATTCTGGTTCCGTCCGTCCCATTCAGACAGATTGGCTCCTGCCTGGCGATCCCCATAGTCCAGCGTACGGATGACCTGCCCCTGTGGATCCAAGATGTTGACGCGCACAGCCGCCGCATTCTGGTCCAGGGCGTAGCCGATGGAAGCCGGCCCATTGCCTAGCTGAACGAGCGCGTGATTGACTGTCACGGTCCGGCCGACCATCGGAAGCAGCGAAAACTGGAGCGATGCAGCCTGGGCATCGAGGCTCCGCTGGAGGAGCTGTGCCTGCTTTGCGCTTTGCTCCAATTGGCTGAATTGGGCAAGTTGGGCGACGAACTCCGTATTGTTTGTTGGATTCAGCGGATCCTGGTTCTTCAGCTGCGTGACGAGCAAGGTGAGAAAGTCGCCTTGTCCCAACTCACGGGGGCCCGTCGCCTTCCGCGCCGGTGCAGTCGGAGTGGATGAGAGTGCGGATAGATCAATCATGTTCTGTGCTCCTCATCTGTTCAGGCCACAAGATTCAGCCGACCCTGGGACCATGATCGCCGGCTGTCACAATACCTGGCCCTCATCACCCTGAGACGAGCCGTGCTGCCAGCTGCGGCCCTGATCGTGAGAGGGGCCCTGCTGGAACGACCGTCCTGCATTTTGACGATCGATATCGACACGGAACTGTCCCATTTCCAATCCATTGGCCTGCAACGCAGTCTGTAACCGCTCCTGCCCATTGATAAGGAATTGCCCCACCTCCGCTCTGTCTGACGACAGGTAGGTGTGGACAACCTCATTCGCCAGCGCCACACGGATATTGATGCGGCCGAGATCCGTTTGTGCCACTTCAAACACGACTGACCGGGCGGTCGCAGCCAGAAGTGATTCTCCGGCATCCCGAGAGGCCGGAACCGGCGGGGCCGGTACGGGACTCGATACCGGAGAGGACTCGACAGGTCGAGAGGCGGAAAGTGCGGCTGTTCCGGCCGTTCCAACTTCACCGGCCATCGTACTCGCAAAACCTATAGCAGTGGGTGCTGCCGCCATGTGGTACGGTGAAGGAGATTCATGGTCCGCGTGCTCTCGGCTGCCCTGTTCAGACCAATCCAAACCGGATTCAAGTGCGCCATCGGCAATCACATGATGATCGGGCGGCATGGCGGATAGCGACTTCGTCTCGTACGCATCTGTCTGCGAGAGAGTTGGCGCATTGGCCGGAACAACGATTGAGGCCAGCCGCTCAGGCTGTATGGCCTGAACCGGGCTGACGGAATCGGAGGGACGTGACGACGGCACATTTTCCAGCCCCGGCCATGTGGAAGAGCCCAGGCGCGTCCGGTCGAGATCGGCCTGCTGTGATAATAGCGGCGCCCCGTTCGGCGAAGAAACCGATTGAGTTCCTCCGTGAGAATCAATTCCCTTCTGTCCCACATTGCCACGGACAGATTGGACTTCATCCCCGGCCTCCTGCTGTGCTTGGAGAACCGTTGCTGCGACAATACCCCGCATATCCTCCGGCCGTCCCTCGTGCTGTATCTCGGCGTTGAGTCGGCTATCCTGCGCAAGAAGATCGCGGCTCGCCGCATGACCCGGCAACACACCAGTCGCTGCAACCAAGGTCAGACCGAACGGTGTCGGATTCGGGGCTGAGCCTTCATGATGTTTCACACCTGACGGATCACTGCCCTCTCCACTGTCTGCCCCTACGGCATCCGATTGCATGATCAATGGCACCGGGGTCAGAGTCTCACTGAGTGCGGGCAGCGCAATATGAGACGCGGGATGGGCATAATCCCCGGGCAACCACGATTCAGGATTCGCCTTGGGAGCATCGGCCGCTTCCGACATATTCAACCCTGGGTGGCTACCTTCTTCTGCCGTGTTCTTCCAGGATTCAGACTCGTGATGATGTTGGGAGGACTGGCTCTCCGATATCCCAGCCTGGCCTTCCTGCGATGCGCGATCGGTCCTTGGCGTGTTGGATCGTTCTGATGTATTCAGGCCCACCCGTCTGCCTTCCTCCAACTTGTCCGGCTGGGATTCAGACCGTTGGTGCCGAGAAGAGCGATCCAGTTGGACCTTTGTCCTCTCTGCTCGATCCATGCGGTCCGGCGCATCCACCAGCCGCTGATCTCCGGATTTTCGCGAGAGCTCAGTCTCCCGCTCTCGGTTGATCGTATGGAGAATGGTGGAAAATCTTTTTCGGGCTCCGATCTCAGCCGACCGAGATGCCCGATTAGGAAGACTTCCGGCTCGCTCCGACGAAGGCCCCGCATTTGAAGCGGCCACCTGCGGTATAAAGGCATTCGTACTCATAAACGAATAACGCCCTCTCTGACGTGATCAACCGGCACGCCAAGGGACAATACAAAGCTTGTGCCACAGACATTGCTCAACAAAACCCCACAAATTACGGCCTTTTCCAGGAAATAGAGACTGAACGGCCGGCCACAAGGAAGTTTTTACTGGGTAGCAGGAACTTTCTTGCCGGTGCGCACGGTAGCACCGTGGCATACAAGAGAATCGAATTGTACGGTACGCATGATGCGGCAGCAGCATGCGTACCGAGCTGAGGATCAGGGCGTAAGAGGTCAACCCCACATCCAACAGGAAGTGCGAATGAGACGGAGAACGAGTGGGTTGTCAGTTGTGATGCCAGACTGTGCATTGATCTTCTCAGAAGGTCTGGTATCTGCCGAAGATCTGCCTCCATTGCCTACAGCTCAACCCGAGTCGGCCGATACAATATGCCGGCCGGTGGATGGACCAACCCGACAGCGATTGAGGAGGGCGGGATCATTTACAGAGGCGACGTCAAGACCGATGTCGTCTGAAGCCGTTGCCACAGGAACGGCGGCGCACCGGCGAACACAGGCGTACGAGACCTTCGCGATCCCAATTTAGTCGCCGTATTTTTGACGCCTTCTGGTTCTAACGCGTAGCGGCAGGACTTCCAAAACGAAGATGCAGGACTATCCCGCGCTCCTGACTGAGGAGCAGATCCGGCACGTGACGGCCGGCGTCCAGGCAGTTTGCTACGAACCATCATGAATCGTGTGGGATACGGAGTGATGGACCCGCTTCATTCCATCTTTCCGAGAATCGGCTGGAGTCGCCTCCACACACACGAGGCTGATCATGACAAAGGGGGAGAGGGCACAGGCCCTCTCCCCCTTTGTTGTGTCGGCTCAGCCTGGGCATCGCGGCACTCAGGCGCTGCCCGGGCTCATCGTTCCGCCAGCATTATTCCAGCAATCTCGTCCTGATCCGCTTCTTCGAAGCAGGCCTCAAACACATGCAGGCCACTCATCGGATTACGGTTTTTGTGCAAGCAGCTGTACGCTGAGCTTGGCCGCGTGCTCCGGCTTGACCTGAGCAAGAATCGCCGCAGCCGATTTTGTTTTGACAAGACGGAGGATCTCGATCGCTTTCTGATCAGGCATCCGCTCCAACCTGACGGCCGCGTCCTCTGACGGCATCGCCTCATACATCTTGGCAAGCTGACTCTTCTGCGCCTGCGCAAGGCGTTCCTTGGGCAACTGTTGATCCGCCTTCGCACGCACACTTTCAATCCGTTTTTCCAGCCCTTCATTCTTCGCCAGGACTTTTTCGACCTCGGCCCGCACCATCATGAGACGCTCTTCGTTCTGGCGAACAGCATCTTCTCGCCGGTCGAGATCGCGCTTTCGCAAATCCAGCATCCCGATGACTTCTCGTGGCACATCGAGCGCCGGTCCCTGTGTCGGCGGTGCAAGCAAGCGGATACCCTCACTCTCATCGAATGCTGCGTCTTGCGCATCGGCAGAAAGGGCCGACGGAACAGCCTGCGAGGCCACCGTCTGTGCCGCAGCAGCAGCCGGCCGCAGTTTGTCTTTCGGATGATTGGATGCTTGCCCCAGTTGCACCATGATCCATAAGAGAATGGTGGAACCGACGACGCCGCCGGCAATCGTCCACAGCAAGGACCGCCGTTGAGACGGCGCCAGGGCCGCCTTCGACCGGACGGCACGGCTGAGAAAAATACCATCTCCTCTAGATCGCGCTGATTGAGTATTCATGACACACCCCTTCTGGCAGGATGCTGAAACATACGGCCGGCTGCTTCATCCATGGCCTGCTGCTCCCGTCGGTTCAGCTCGGCATCATGCGCCTCCCGTTGCCGTTCGAGAAGGCGATCGAGTATTTTACGTTCCTGGGTCGCTTCAACAAGACGGGCATGGGCACTGCTCCACATCTCGGTCAGGTGGCCGACCGTACTGCGCGCCTGTATCAATGCTGCCCGTTGTACATCCAGACGTCCCAGCCATTCCCACAACGCCTCAATAACCAACCCCTGCTCCGCCTGGATCCGATAGGCCGATGTATCCGACTGAATCTGTGCATCAAGCGCATTGCACCGCTGCTCCATGCTGACTAATTCTTGAGTCACCTGTGCCAGCTCCATCGTGAGCGCTTCCTGTGTCTGTACCCGCAACTTCCGCAATGAATCGAGTCTCATGCTGCGTGCTGCGCCAAGGCGCGTAGCCCTTGAACCGACACACCCAACGCTGCGGACTCCTCAATCCCCTGCCGAAGATACGCATTGACGGCCTCTTGGGCCTGAACCGCCCGGTCAAGCGTCTTGTTCATGCCCTGCTTATATGCACCGAGCAGGATGAGATCTTCGGACTGCCGGTATCGAGCGATTAATTCCCGAACCGCTCCGGCCGCATCACCGTGGTCCCGACCGACGATATCGCGCATCACACGGCTGGTACTTTGCAAGAGATCGATCGCGGGAAAATGGTTCTGCGCCGCCAAGGTGCGTGATAACACGATGTGTCCGTCGAGAATCGACCGCGCGGCATCGGCCACCGGATCCGTCAGATCATCTCCGTCGACCAGTACCGTATACAAACCAGTGATGGCGCCTGCGCCGGATCCGGTGCCGACACGCTCCAGCAGTTTGGGCAGCATCGTGAAGACAGACGGTGTGTAGCCTTTGGTCGCCGGCGGCTCACCGATCGCAAGCCCGACTTCCCGCTGGCTATAGGCCAACCGGGTGAGAGAATCCATCAATAAGAGCACCTGTTTGCCCGCATCGCGAAAGTATTCGGCCACAGTGGTCGCTACCAGCGCCGCGCGCAGCCGTACCAGCGGCGCTTGATCCGACGTTGCCACGATGACGATCGACCGTTGAAGCGCGGCAGGTCCCAGATCGCGCTCCAGGAATTCTTTCACCTCGCGCCCGCGTTCACCAATGAGTGCAATGACGTTGACATCGGCATTCGTGTACCGGCTGATCATTCCCAGCAACACACTCTTCCCGACGCCGGAACCCGAGAAAATTCCCATCTTCTGTCCCTGCCCACATGTCAGAAATCCGTTGATGGCGCGGACCCCAAGATCCAGCGGGGTACGGATGCGCGCGCGCTGCAGCGGATTGGGTGGAGCGGCATGGAGCGGATATCGTTCGAGATACGGGATGGCCCCCTTCTCATCGAGCGGGTGTCCGAGCCCATCGAGAATACGTCCTAATAGGCCAGGCCCAACAGGCAAATGCGCAACCTGGCCGGTCATGGTGATGAGGCTGCCCGGTCCAATACCCTGCATTTCCCCCAACGGCATCAGCAACACACGATCGCCGCGGAATCCCACCACTTCTGCGGCAATCGACCCGCCGCCATCTTCCCTGCTGATCTCGCAGAGTTCGCCCACCGTGGTCATCGGTGCATAGCCCTCGATCACGAGGCCGACCGCTTGGGCAACCCGTCCGGAAACGGCGACAGGGTCGACCCGATCAAGCAGACGACTAAGATTCATGTTTGGCCCTATTCTTCAATGCACTGCCCAACCGGAGCAGCTGGGTGTCCAATGACGCGTCGATCACACGATTGGCGGTCTGGATGAGACAACTTCCCCGCGTGACCGACGCCATCGGCTCGATCTTTACCGTGAGATCAAGATCACGCAGCGCCGCAAGTTCGGCTTGGGCAGATTCCAACGCCGGCGCATCGGCAGGATGCACCTGAATCACGACGACGCCGGACTCCCGCACGGCCGTCACCGCGGACTTGGCTTGGGCCACGATCTGTTCCGTACACGTGGCCGCCGACGCATGGAGAACTTTCGACGCAATGTGAATAGCCAACGCGGCGATCTCGTCTTCCATCGTCCGCTGAAGAGACGCCTGCGCCTCGGCCAGCTTTCGCATCGCACCGGCAAACAGGGTCCGTTCCTGCCGGCGCTCCTCTTCCGCACACTGTTGGCCCTCTTTCAGTCCCCGCTCGAATTCGGTCAAGCCATCCGCTCCCCGTAATGACCCGTCGTCTCCAAATGTTTGAAACGGCAAGCTCGACAGATGGAATGCCCCGGACCGAACAGCCGCATGTTTGAGAACGGTCTGTTCCGCGCGCAACCGATGAAGCTCCAACAGTCGACGCGCCGTCATCAAAACCACACTATTGTCGACGGGCTTCATCAAAAAGTCGCTGGCACCGGCCTTCATGGCACGTACCGCGAGTTCGACGGTCGCCGATCCCGTCATCACCACCCCGATGATTCGATGGTCGATTGTCAGCGCCTCTTCCAGAATCGCGATGCCGTCCTGGTCCGGCAACGACACATCGATGAGCATCAGCGCAGGCGCGGACTGTTTCACCATGGCAATGGCATCCCGCCCCGATCCCGCAGCCCGAATAGACACCCCTTCAGACCGGAAGAGCTCAAGAAACAA
>JABMDE010000090.1:19165-26940 GCA_015904055.1 Nitrospira sp.
TGCAGCAGAGGTGTTCATGAATCATGCGGATTAGATTACGGTTTTTGCGCAAGCAGCTGTACACTGAGTTTGGCCGCGTGCTCCGGCTTGACCTGGGCAAGGATCGCCGCAGCCGCTTTTGTTTTGACAAGGCGGAGGATTTCGATCGCTTTCTGGTCAGGCATCCGTTCCAGCCGGACTGCCGCATCCTCTGACGGCATCGCCTCATACATCTTGGCGAGCTGATTCTTCTGCTCTTGCATTTCGGCGAGCTGATTCTTCTTCGCCTGCGCAAGACGTTCCTTGGGCGGCTGTTGATCCGCCTTTGCCCGCACGCTTTCAATCCGTTTTTCCAACGCTTCATTCTTCGCCAAGGCCTTTTCAATCTCGGCCCGCACCATCATAAGACGCTCTTCGGTCTGGCGGACAGCGTCTTCTCGCCGGTCGAGATCGCGCTTTCGCAGATCCAACATCCCGATAACTTCTCGCGGCACATCCACTGCAGGCCCCTGCGCCGGCGGAGCAAGCAGCCGGCTGCTCTCGTCTGATTCTGCTTCTTGCGCATCGGCAGGAACGACTGAGGGAACAGCTTGCACCGCTGCCGTTTGTGCTGGAACCGCAGCCGGCCGTACTTTATCTTTCGGATTATTAGAGGCTTGCCCCAGTTGCACCATGATCCATAAGAGAATCGTGGAGCCAACGACGCCGCCTGCGATCGTCCAGAGCGAGGACCGCCGTTCTGAAGGCGACAGCGCCGCCTTGGACCGTCCGGCACGGCTGAGAAAAATACCATCTCCTGTGGATCGCGCTAATTGTGCATTCATGACACACCCCTTCTGGCAGGATGCTGAAACATACGGCCAGCAGCTTCATCCATGGCCTGCTGTTCCCGTCGCTGCAGCTCGGCATCATGCGCCTCCCGCTGCCGTTCGAGAAGGCGATCGAGTATTTTGCGTTCCTGGGTCGCTTCAACAAGACGGGCATGCGCACCAGTCCACACCTCGGTCAGGTGACCGACCGCGCTGCGCGCCTGTATCAACGCGGCTCGTTGCACATCCAGGCGTCCCTGCCATTCCCACAACGCCTCGATCAGCAGTCCCTGCTCGGTGTGGAGCCGATAGGCCGCTGTATCCGACTGAATCGTCTCATCAAGCGCATTGCACCGCTGCTCCATGCGAACCAATTCTTGAGTCGCCTTCGCCAGCTCCATCGTGAGCGCTTCCTGTGCCTGTACCCGTAACTTCCGCAACGAATCGAGTTTCATGCTGCCTGCTGCGCCAAGGCGCGCAGCCCTTGAACCGACGCGCCCAATGCTGCAGACTCATCAATCCCCTGCCGAAGATAGGCATTGACGGCCTCTTGGGCCTGGACGGCCCGATCAAGAGTCTTGTTCATCCCCTGCTTATACGCGCCGAGAAGGATGAGGTCTTCGGACTGCCGATATCGAGCAATCAATTCCCGAACAGTTCCTGCCGCACTACCATGTTCCCGACCGACGATATCCCGCATCACACGGCTGGTGCTTTGCAAGAGATCGATCGCGGGAAAATGATTCTGCGCCGCCAACGCGCGTGATAACACGATATGCCCGTCGAGAATCGACCGCGCGGCATCAGCCACTGGGTCAGTCAGATCGTCTCCATCGACCAACACCGTATACAAACCGGTAATGGCGCCTGCGCCGGGTCCGGTGCCGACACGCTCAAGAAGTTTAGGCAGCATGGTAAATACAGACGGCGTGTAGCCTTTGGTCGCCGGCGGCTCCCCGATCGCAAGACCAACTTCCCGCTGGCTGTATGCCAACCGAGTCAGAGAGTCCATCAATAAGAGCACTTGCTTTCCCGCATCACGGAAGTATTCCGCCACGGTGGTCGCCACCAACGCCGCGCGCAGCCGCACCAGCGGCGCTTGATCCGAAGTCGCCACGATAACAATCGACCGTTGGAGTGCGGCAGGCCCCAGATCGCGCTCCAAGAACTCTTTGACCTCGCGTCCGCGCTCACCGATGAGCGCGATGACGTTGACATCGGCGTTCGTATACCGGCTGATCATCCCTAGCAAGACGCTCTTCCCGACGCCGGAACCTGAGAAGATTCCCATCTTCTGCCCCTGCCCGCATGTCAGAAATCCGTTGATGGCACGGATCCCGAGATCCAGCGGTGTACGGATGCGCGCGCGCTGCAGCGGGTTGGGTGGAGCGGCATGAAGCGGATATCGTTCGAGATACGGGACAGCCCCTTTGTCATCGAGCGGGCGCCCGAGCCCGTCCAGAATGCGTCCCAACAGACCGGGCCCGACTGGCAAATGCGCAACCTGGCCGGTCATGGTTATGAGGCTGCCGGGTCCGATACCCTGCATCTCTCCCAGCGGCATCAGCAACACACGATCGCCACGGAATCCCACTACTTCTGCGGCGATCGACCCGCCGCCATCTTCTCTACTAATCTCGCAGAGTTCACCCACCGTGGTCATAGGGGCATAGCCCTCGATCACGAGGCCGACAGCTTGGGCAACGCGCCCTGAGACTGCGACAGGATCGACTCGATCGAGCAGACGGCTAAGATTCATCATTGGCCCTGTTCTTCAATGCACTGCCCAACCGAAACAGCTGAGTGTCCAATGACGCGTCGATCACACGATTGGCGGTATGGATGAGACACCCCCCCCCCGCGTGATCGAGGCCATCGGCTCGACTTTTACCGTGAGTGCGAGATCACGCAGGGCCGCAAGTTCGGCTTGAGCAGATTCCAGCGCCGGCGCATCGGCCGGATGCACCTGAATAACGACGACGCCGGACTCTCGCACCGCCGTCACCGCGGACTTAGCTTGCGCCACAATCTGGCCTTTACAGGCGGCCGCCGACTCATGGAGGACTTTCGACGCAATGTGAATAGCCAACGCGGCAATTTCATCTTCCATCATCCGCTGAAGAGAAGACTGCACCTCGGCCAGCTTCCGCATCGCACCAGTAAACAGGGTCCGTTCATGCCGGCGTTCCTCTTCCCCACACTGTTGCCCCTCCTTCAGCCCCCGCTCGAATTCTGTCAAACCGTCCTCTCCCCGTAATGCCCCGTCGTCTCCAAAGGTTTCAAACGGCAGGCTCGACAGATGGAACGCCCCGGATCGAACAGCCGCATGTTTGAGAACGGTCTGTTCGGCACGCAACCGATGGAGTTCCAGCAGCCGACGCGCTGTCATCAAGACCACACCATTGTCGATGGGCTTCATCAAAAAATCGCTGGCACCGGCTTTCATGGCGCGCACGGCGAGTTCGACAGTTGCCGATCCTGTCATGACCACCCCAATGATTCGGTGGTCGATTGTCAGGGCCTCTTCCAGAACCGCGATCCCGTCCTGGTCCGGCAACGTCACATCGATAAGCATCAGCGCGGGAGCGGACTGTTTCACCATGGCAATGGCATCCCGCCCCGATCCCGCAGCCCGAATAGACACCCCTTCAGACCGGAAGAGCTCAAGAAACAAATTCCGGATCTCGGCTCATCGTCATCGACGGCCAAAATCGTCCCATGAAGCCGAGGACCTCCCGTCTGTCCGCGAAACGCCTGCGCCGTCATGGTTGCGACAGCCGACATTTAGACCACTGCCTCTCCCGCGCCGGCAATCACAATTCGCCCTTCCTCTTCCAGCTTGCGGCAGACCTTGAGCACATTCTGCTGCGCCTTCTCGACATCGGACACCTTGACAGGTCCCTTTGCCTCCATGTCTTCCTTGAGCATTTCGGCGGCGCGGCTTGACATGTTTTTAAAGAATTTCTCCTTAACCTCAGGATTCGCGCCGCGTAGCGCAAGCGGCAGGTCATCCTTGCTGATCTCCTTCATCAGCTCCTGTATGCCACGGTCGTCTACCTTGATCAAATCGTCAAACACAAACATGAGCGCACGGATGGCATCAGCCAGCGTCTGGCTCTTCTCCGCGATCTTGGCCATAATTCCGCCCTCATTGGTTTTGTCCATCCGCGTGAGAATTTCGGCCACCACCTCGGCTCCGCCGATGCTCTGTCCGCCCAATCCCTGGCTTGCCAACAGTGTTTCTTGCAAACTCTGGCTCAATTCCTCCAAGACATCCGGCTGCACATCTTCCATGGTCGCAAGCCGCAACACCACATCGCCGCGCATGGCGTCCGGCAGCGCGGCAAGCACCTGCCCGGCCTGATCGCTTTCGAGATGGGCCAGAATGACCGCCACCGTTTGTGGATGTTCGATCTTCATGATTTGCGCGATGCTCTTTGCATCCACCCAGCGGAGCGCTTCCAATCCTGGATAGCTTTTCCGGGTCATCGATTCGATGATGCGCGCCGCTTTCTCGGGGCCCAACGCCTTGATGAGCACGGCCTTGATGTATTCTTTCCCCTGGAACTGCACCTCCCCCGTCGAGCTCGCCGCTTTGAAGTCCAAGATGACCGCATCTTCCTCATCCCGTGAAATCTGCGCCGTACCGCTCATAGACGCCCCCAGCTTCTTGATCTCTTTGGGATCAAGCTGCTTCAAGACCTGTGCAGCTGCTTCCTCGCCGATCGCGCGGAGGAGAATCGCCGTCTTCTGCTCACCAGTTAAATTCTTCGCCATGCTCAGCCGTTCGCAGAAGAGCTCTTCAACCACTGTTTCACGACGACAGCCGTCGTGTCAGGATTCTTTCTGGCCATATCGATGATTTGAGCGCGATCGGGAGCTCCGGGGATCGCGGCAACCGCCGCCGCCGCCGAAAGAGGCAACGGCGCAGATCCACCCGCCTCGGGCTCCTGCTTGTCAGCGGTGCCCAGCATCGCGATCAATGGACGAACGACGAACAAGAGGATCATAAGAAAGAGGAGGGCCCCGACCCCGTAGCGCAGATAGGGCAGCCATGGGTTCGGCCCGTCCGATGCGGCTTCAGCCGCCGCCGTCGGCAGTTCGTCCGGCCCTAAGCCGAATTGGACATTGACCACTTGTCAACCAACACGGCCACCGACAACTTCTTGATCGCTCCGACCGGCTCCACGATTTTCGACACCGTGCGGCTGATCTCATAGTTGACGGTCTCATTCTTCGTCAGACTGTTGTTCGAGCTGCTCTGCGCCGGCTCCTGATCCGTGCCCGGCGGCACATTCGATTGCACGCCTGGCACACCACCGGATACCCCGTTCACACCGCTGGACTTTTCTTGGCCGCGTTGCTCACTTCTGGCCACCTGGCTGTTGGGATCGTACCGTTCTTCCGTGGTCTCTATTTTGCGGAAATCGACCAGGCTGGACACACGCACGACCGCTTTATTGATTCCGACGATCCGTTCCAGCATCGTTTGGATGCGGGTTTCGATATCCTTCTCGATATTGCGCTGATACTCAAGCTGCGAGTTCGTCAACCCGGCCGTCTCATCCTCTGCAACCGTGCTGGACAGCAAGCGGCCATGGCCGTCGACGATGGTCACGTCACGGGCCTGCAATCCTTCGACGCTGCTGGACACCAAGTGAATCACACCCTGCACTTGCGATTTCGTCAGCGCCTGTCCGTTGCGCAGCGCCAGGATGACGGAGGCTCGTGCTTTGTCCTGCTCATTGGCAAACAGCCGCCGCTCCGGCAAGGCCAGATGAACACGCGCCCGCTCGACCTCCGGCATTTGCGCGATCGTCCTGGCCAACTCGCCTTGCAGCGCACGGCGGTAATTGAGTTTCTGGACGAACTCGGACATGCCGATCGAGGTGCGGTCGAAAATCTCGTAGCCGACTCCCCCTCCATGCGGCAAGCCCTGCGTCGCCAGTTGCAACCGAAGGTCATGGACCTGCGCACTGGGCACCAGCACCGTCGCGCCTCCTCCTGTCGTCTCATACGGAACCTTCGTTTCTTTGAGCTTGTCGATGATCGCCGCCGCATCTTCACCGTTAAGATTCGTGAAAAGAACCTGCATGTCAGGCTGCTGCGTCCATAAGGCCAATGCGATCAGGCCCGCCACTGACCCGGCCAGGGCCAGCAGAATGATCATCCGTTGATTGATTGAAAATTGTGAAAACATGTCGGCTGCCTGCCTTTATTCGGTTCGATTCGTCAAATCTGCATCCGTTGAATTTCTTCGTAGGCCGTCACCAGTTTGTTTCTGATCTGCATCATCAACTGGAAGGACACATCGGCCTGCTGCAACGCGACCATCGTGCGGTGAATGTCCTGCGTCTGGCCCGTCATCAGCGCATCGACGGCCTGGCCAGCTTGGAGCTGCATGTCATTGGCCTTGCCGACAGCCGTCTTCAGTGAATCTAGAAACCCTCCGGCCTCAGCCGGCGCCTTTGCAGAGCCCAGGGACGGCGCAGCAGGAACGGCGGGAACTGCAGGTGCAATGCCTGGAATAGGACTCATCACTACCTCCCGATCTCCAACGCCTTGTTCCACATCGCGCGCGTGGCATTGATGGCCTGCACGTTGGCCTCATAGGCCCGTGAGGCGCCCATCATATTGACCATTTCCTCCATCACGTTCACATTGGGAAGACGCACAAACCCTTTCGCATCGGCGTCAGGATGATGCGGATCATAAATCTGCTGGCCAGGCTTTCTATCTTCGACCACTCTGGCCACCGAGACGCCTTCAAGCGCATGGGCCGACGGACCGGCGGCCACCTGGTGGAACGCCCGCTGGAATGCACTGGGCACCGGCGTCGACCGGAACACAACATCCCGGCGTTTATAGGGACCACCTCCCGCCGTTTTTGTCGATTGCGCGTTGGCAAGATTGCTGGCAATGGCGTTGAGCCGGTGCCGTTGGGCATCGAGGCCTGAGACTGACACCGCTAGGCTGTCTGACAATTCCATGACACACCTCCGTGAATACAGGTTATCGTTGAGGCTGGGGTTCAGATCGGATCGGCGTGAGCAGACTTGTCTCAGCCTTGATCTTCGCCTTGCCCAACTTTCTATCGCGCGTCTCGAATTGCGCTCAACAGTCCCTGAAACTTCTTGGCCAGTATCGTCGCAGCCGCGTTGTACTGCATCGCGTTGTCGGACAACTTTGCCATCTCGAGCTCAAGGTTGACCGAATTCGCATCGAGCGGAAGATCGCCCGCAGGCACCTCGCTCAACTTTCCCGTCACGGCCTGCACTCCCCGAGCCCCATGAAGTCCGAAGTGGCGCGACTGTGTCGCCGCCATGACGACCGGCAGCCGGCCTTGGTGAGCCGCGCGCAGCTGATCCATGAAATTCATGTCAGAAGCGCGAAAGCCTGGCGTTTCTTCATTGGCCAAATTCGAAGCAATCACGCGCTGCCGCGCGCTACGGAGATCCAAGTTCCGCTGCAACAATTGCATGGTCCGGTCGAAGATCCTCATAGCCTCACGTCCTTTCTTTCCGCAACACAACGTCCAACGTCACGGTGCAACCTGAATGCCAGTTCAGAGTCCTGGCTAAGGTTGAGGCTGAGGTTAAGTGCAAGAAAGAACGGGAGCCTCTTCCCTCAGCCTTAACCTCATTCGCCAAAATCTGCCGATCGGCAACATTTGCCTAGTCACAATGTCGTCATCGACAATGGCTTCCCATCGGTTCGATACTCACGGAGCTTGTTCCGCAACGTGCGGATGCTGATACCGAGCTCCTTCGCGGCATGCGTACGATTGTCTTTCACCCGCACCAGGGTCTTAAAGATCAGATCCCGCTCCATTTCCCACAGAGAGCCATTCCCCGGCTGCTGAACGACCAACGGCACGGCAGCATCCCGGACTTCCACCGGGCAATGTTCCGGAAATATCGGACCATGACCCGCCAGTAAGACCGCCCGCTCCATCACGTTCTCCAACTCGCGGATGTTGCCCTTCCA
>JABMDE010000090.1:27060-33452 GCA_015904055.1 Nitrospira sp.
ACCATGGCAATGGCATCCCGCCCCGATCCCGCAGCCCGAATAGACACCCCTTCAGACCGGAAGAGCTCAAGAAACAAATTCCGGATCGGTTCATCGTCATCGACGGCCAAAATCGTCCCTTGAAGCCGTGGCCCTCCCGTCTGTCCACGAAGAGCCGGCGCCGTCATGGTTGCTCCAGCCGACATTTAGACCAGTTGTTCTCCTGCGCCGGCAATCACAATCCGTCCTTCCTCTTCCAGCTTGCGGCAGACCTTCAGCAAATTCTGCTGCGCCTTCTCGACATCGGACACTCTGACAGGCCCCTTGGCCTCCATATCTTCCTTGAGCATTTCGGCGGCGCGGCTCGACATATTTTTAAAGAATTTCTCTCTGACCTCAGGATTTGCGCCGCGCAGCGCAAGCGGGAGATCATCCTTGCTGATCTCCTTCATCAATTCCTGTATGCCGCGATCGTCTACTTTGATCAAATCGTCGAACACAAACATGAGCGCACGGATGGCATCGGCCAGCGTTTGGCTCTTCTCTGCGATCTTGGCCATGATTCCGCCCTCATTGGTTTTGTCCATCCGCGTCAGAATTTCGGCCATCACTTCGGCTCCGCCGATGCTCTGTCCACCCAATCCCTTGCTTGCCAACAGTGTTTCTTGCAAACTCTGGCTCAATTCCTCCAAGACATCCGGCTGTACGTCTTCCATAGTCGCAAGCCGCAATGCCACATCGCCGCGCATGGCGTCCGGCAGCGCGGCGAGCACCTGCCCGGCCTGGTCGCTCTCGAGATGGGCCAGAATGACCGCTACCGTTTGCGGGTGTTCGATCTTCATCATTTGCGCAATGCTCTTCGCATCCACCCAACGGAGTGTCTCCAATCCAGGATAGCTTTTCCGGGTCATCGATTCGATAATGCGCGCCGCTTTCTCGGGACCCAACGCCTTGATCAGCACGGTTTTGATATATTCTTTTCCCTGGAATTGCACGTCCCCCGTCGCGCTCGCTGCCTTGAAATCCAAGATCACCGCATCTTCCTCATCCCGTGAAATCTGCGCCGTACCGTTCATAGACGCCCCCAGCTTCTTGATCTCTTTGGGATCAAGCTGTTTCAAGACCTGTGCGGCCGCTTCCTCGCCGATCGCACGAAGGAGAATCGCCGTCTTCTGCTCACCAGTCAGATTCTTAGCCATGCTCAACCGTTCGCCGAAGAAGTCTTCAGCCACTGTTTCACGACGACCGCCGTCGTGTCAGGATTCTTTCTGGCCATGTCGATGATCTGGGCACGGTCAGGAGCTCCGGGAATCGCCGCGGCCGCCGCCGCCGCCGAAAGAGGCAGTGATGCGGATTCGCCAGCCTCAGACTCCTGCCTGTCCGCAGTCCCCAACATCGCAATCAGTGGCCGGACGACGAACAAGAGGATCATCAGAAAGAGCAGGCCCCCGACACCGTAGCGCACATAGGGCAGCCATGGATTCGGCCCGTCGGATGCGGCTTCGGCCGCCGCCGCCGGCAGTTCGTCCGGTCCTACGCCGAATTGGACATTGACCACTTGAACTTGATCCTGTCGTTCCGCCGAAAAGCCCATCGCTTTTTTGACAATCTCCTCGATGCGCTTCAAATCTTCTTCCGACCGTGGCGTATACTTCCTGGCAGATTCCGCCGCAGCGCCGTCCGCCGATGCTCCGTCTCCGGCCTGAGCCGCTGCATAGGTTCCATCCACCAACACGGCCACCGACAACTTCTTGATAGCCCCGACCGGCTCGACGATTTTGGACACCGTGCGGCTGATCTCATAGTTGACGGTCTCATTCTTTGTCTGACTGTTGTTCGAACTGCTCTGCGCCGGCTCCTGATCCGTGCCCGGCGGCACGTTCGATTGCACACCGGGAACACCACCGGACACCCCGTTCACCCCGCTGGACTTTTCTTGGCCGCGTTGCTCACTTCTGGCCACCTGACTGTTGGGATCGTACCGTTCTTCCGTCGTCTCTATTTTGCGGAAATCCACCAGGCTGGACACACGCACAACCGCTTTATTGATGCCGACAATTCGCTCCAACATCGTCTGGATACGGGTTTCAATATCCTTCTCGATATTGCGCTGATACTCGAGCTGCGAGTTCGTCAACCCGGCCGTCTCATCCTCTGCGACCGTACTGGACAGCATTCGACCATGGCCGTCGACGATCGTCACGTCACGGGCCTGTAACCCTTCAACGCTGCTGGACACCAGGTGAATCACGCCTTGCACTTGCGATTTCGTCAGCGCCTGTCCGTTACGTAGCGCCAGGATGACGGAAGCCCGTGCTTTATCCTGCTCATTGGCAAACAGACGCCGCTCCGGCATAGCCAAGTGGACCCGTGCCCGCTCGACCTCCGGCATTTGCGCAATCGTCCTGGCCAGTTCGCCTTGCAGTGCACGGCGGTAATTGAGTTTCTGGACGAACTCGGACATGCCGATCGAGGTGCGATCAAAAATTTCGTAACCGACCCCCCCTCCATGCGGCAGACCCTGTGTCGCCAGTTGCAGTCGTAGGTCATGGACCTGTGCACTGGGGACCAGCACCGTCGCGCCGCCACCCGTCGTCTCATACGGGACCTTCGTTTCTTTGAGCTTGTCGATGATCGCCGCTGCATCTTCACCGTTGAGATTCGTGAAGAGAACCTGCATATCAGGCTGCTGCGTCCATAACGCCAAGGCGATCAGGCCCGCCACTGACCCGGCCAGGGCCAGCATAATGATCATCCGTTGATTAATTGAAAATTGTGAAAACATGTCGGCTGCCTGCCTTTATTCGGTTCGATTCGTCAAATCTGCATCCGTTGAATTTCTTCGTAGGCCGTGACCAGTTTGTTTCTGATCTGCATCATCAACTGGAATGACACATCGGCCTGCTGCAAGGCGACCATCGTGCGGTGAATGTCCTGCGACTGGCCGGTCATGAGGGCATCGACGGCCTGGCCGGCTTGGAGTTCCACATCATTGACCTTGCCCACGGCAGTCTTCAGTGAATCCAGAAACCCACCGGCCTCAGCCGGAGCCTTTGCAGACCCCAGAGACGGTGCAGCGGGAACGGCAGAGACTGCTTGTCCAATGCCTGGAATAGGACTCATCGCTACCTCCCGATCTCCAACGCCTTGTTCCACATTGCGCGCGTGGCATTGATGGCCTGCACGTTAGCCTCATAGGCACGTGACGCGCCCATCATGTTGACCATTTCCTCCATCACGTTCACATTGGGAAGACGCACAAATCCTTTCGCATCGGCGTCGGGATGATGCGGGTCATAAATCTGCTGGCCGGGCTTCCTATCTTCGACCACCCTGGCCACCGAAACACCTTCGAGTGCATGGGCCGACGGACCGGCGGCCACCTGACGGAACGCCCGCTGGAATGAACTGGGTACCGGCGTCGACCGGAAGACAACATCCCGGCGTTTGTACGGACCGCCCCCTTGCGTTTTGGTCGATTGTGCATTGGCAAGATTGCTGGCAATGGCGTTGAGCCGATGTCGTTGGGCATCGAGACCTGATACTGACACCGCTAGGCTATCGGACAATTCCATGACACACCTCCGTACATACAGGTTATCGTTGAGGCTGGGGTTCAGACCGGACTGGTATGAGCAGCCTTGTTCTGACCCTTCGCCCGGCTTTCTATCGCGCGTCTCGGATCGCGCTCAACAGTCCCTGAAACTTCTTGGCCAGTATTGTCGCAGCCGCGTTGTACTGCATGGCGTTGTCGGACAACTTAGCCATCTCAAGCTCAAGATTGACCGAATTCGCATCGAGCGGAAGATCACCCGCAGGCACTTCGCCCAGCTTTCCCGTAACAGCCTTCACTCCCTCAGCCCCATGCAGTCCGAAGTGGCGCGGCTGTGTCGCCGCCAGTACGACCGGCAGCCGGCCTTGATGCGCAGAACGCAGCTGATCCATGAAATTCATATCAGACGCGCGATAGCCTGGCGTTTCTTCATTGGCCAAATTCGAGGCAATCACGCGCTGCCGCGCGCTGCGGAGGTCTAAATTTCGCTCCAACAATTGCATGGTCCGGTCGAAGATCCTCATGGCCTCACGTCCTTTCTTTCCGCAACGCAATGTCCAACTTCGCGGTGCAACCTAAATGCCGGGTGTAGCGTCCATAGCCAGGTTATGGCTGCGTACACAACAGCGCCTCCGGCCTTTCCCTTGACCTTACCCGCACTCGTCGAAAACTGCCCACCGGCAACGTTTGCCTAGTCACAATGCCGTCATCGACAGCGGCTTCCCATCGGTTCGATACTCACGGAGCTTGTTCCGTAACGTACGGATGCTGATACCGAGCTCCTTCGCGGCATGCGTACGATTGTCTTTCACCCGCACCAGCGTCTTAAAGATCAGCTCCCGCTCCATTTCCCACAACGAGCCATTCCCCGGCTGTTGAACGACCAGCGGCGAGGCGGTATCCCGAATCTCCACGGGACAGTGTTCCGGCACGATCACGCCATGGCCAGCCAACAGGACTGCCCGCTCCATCACATTCTCCAACTCGCGGATGTTGCCCTTCCACGGCATTCGCTGCAAATGAGCCAGTGCCGCCTCTGACAACACCGGTTGCGGCAGCCCATTTCGAGAAGCCGCCGCCGCTGCGAAATGCCGAGCCAACATAGGAATATCGGCAAGCCGCTCACGAAGCGGAGGCAGCGTGATCGGAAACACATTCAACCGGTAATACAAATCTTCTCGGAACCGATTTTGCTCGACTTCCCGATAGAGCGTCCGATTCGTGGTCGCGATCACCCGGATGTTGACGGGCACCGGCTCACGCCCGCCCACGCGATCAACCTCCCGTTCTTGCAGCACCCGCAGCAGCTTCGCCTGAAGCCCCATGGTCATTTCCCCGATCTCATCCAGCAGCAACGTGCCGGTGTGGGCCATTTCAAATTTGCCGATTTTTCTGATCAGCGCACCGGTAAATGCCCCCCGTTCATGCCCGAACAGTTCGCTCTCCAGCAACCCGTCCGGCAACGCCGCGCAGTTGACCGCAATGAAGGGGCGGTGTGCACGCGGACTGCGGCTATGGATGAACCGGGCCAGCAGCTCCTTACCGGTGCCGCTCTCTCCGTTAATCAGTACCGTCGCCTGGCTGGCGGCAACGCCTTCCAGCGTGCTCAGCAACCTGACCATCCCGGGATCTTGCGTCAGAATCGCGCGGTTGTCCGCGGTGCCTAGCGACGGAACAGCTCCGCCCTCCGTCTCCCGGCCCTCCTTGAGGTTTGCGATCACCCGTTCCAACAAATCCATCGAGAAGGGCTTCAGCAGATATTCGCTCGCACCCTGCTTCATCGCTTCGACAGCCGTCTCTACAGTCCCATAGGCCGTCATGAGCACGATGGCTGACTGAGGGGCGCGTGCTTTCAGCTCTTTGATCAACTCCAGACCGGTCATGCGCGGCATCTTGAGATCCGTCAACACGAGCCAGGGACGAAACCGTCCGACCCGCTCCAGCGCATCGGCACCGTCCACTGCCCCCTGCACGGCATACCCAAGGCGCCGAACCGATTCCATCAGCGCGGTCCTCATGGACGGATCGTCGTCCACAACCAAGATCCGCTCCTCTGCGTCTGGATTGTCTGACGCCCTGGCGTCCATATCACGCTCACTCATGGACTGCCTCCTCCGCCAATACCGATCCGCCGTACTCAGTATTCGTCTGTTCATGCGCTTCATACGTCAAAGCCCGACGGCCAACTACGCAGAGGGGTGTCACTGGATGCGGCAGCACAATTGAAAACGAGGCACCGTGACCGGCCACACTGTCGACATCGATACGCCCGTGATGGGCTTCGACGATCGCGTGCACAATGGCAAGGCCGAGCCCAGTCCCCTCGTCTTTGGTTGTGAAAAATGGATCAAATACACGGGATCGGTACGCCGCATCGATGCCGGGGCCTGAATCGCTGACAGTGAGGCGAACGGCTGATTCACTGAAGGATTGCGTCTGATCTCGATCGAGACGGACCATGAGTACGCCTCCGGCCGGCATGGCTTGCGCCGCGTTGATGATCAAATTCAGCATCACCTGTTTCATCTGTCCCTCATGACACCAGATCGCCGGAATCCCCGGGTCAAGATCAATCCGGACATCCACCGGAGTTTTTGCGATCGCATGCGCCGCTAAACTCAACGCATCAAGAATCAACGGCTCTGCCGCGCACCAGGCATGGAGCGATCGCGCCGGCTTGGTGTACACCAAGAGATTCTCCAGCAGGCGATCCATGGCATGGACCGCTTGGGATATTTGCTCCGCATAAATCTTTGAGGCAGGCTGTTCACTGAGATCCCGGCGAAGCATGGAAGCAAAGAGTTCCACGCTGCCGAGCGGGTTTCTGATTTCGTGGGCGATCCGCCCGATCATTTCTCCC
>JABMDE010000091.1 GCA_015904055.1 Nitrospira sp.
GCGGCGAGCGACAGAAAGATTAAATTTCTTCCCGGCACATACGTAACGGGGATGCCCTGACCACGGTCTTGTTCAGTGCGATTTTTTGGAACGGGGAGATCATCCGTCAGCGCCGACCCGCCGATTGCCCGCAAGTCGACCTCGATCACGAGATGCTGCTGCGCTCCCAAAGCCGCCGCGACCTGACCGGCTCGTTCGATCTCTATGGCGTGCCGCTGCCGATAGGCCAGGGTCAACAGATAGATCTCATACCCGTCTCGCTGTGCCACTGCCGCCGTCACGGTGGAATCCAGCCCGCCGCTGGCAAGGATGACCGCCCGTTGACGTCTGCGCTCGTTCACAACAGCGATCTGCCTCATGTTCCATGCCGAAACCGCGTGAGGACATCCCTCACGCCCGGCACGACAGCCTGGAACCATGTGTTGATGAAGTGGTGCGCGGCTGAGCGCCGCACTGCCGGAACGGCTGATGATTAATCGCGATCTTCTTCTCGCTCGATTTTTTCCAACAACTCTTCGCGCGACTGGCACTCGACGCACAGCTTGGCAAATGGCACGACTTGCAGCCGTTTTTCACTGACTTCGATCCCGCAGTTGGCACAAATCCCATAGGTGCCTTCGTGCAAACGGGTGATCGCCTCATCAATGGACTGCCGGCGACGGTTGCGCATCTCCATCAACGAGATGCCGAGCTCCCGCTCCAGATCCATCAAGGCTTGGTCGCCGACGTCGCGCGCCGACTCTAATCGCCGCTGCTGATCCTCCGTCAGTGACTGTCCTAAGCTCTCTTCGATTTCTTTAATAATCGCCTGCCGCTTCTCCAGCAGCATCTTATGCAGTATTTCCTGACGCCGCTCCCGGGCTTCCCGCTCCTTGGCCGTTTCCTTGGGACGAAGGTTCGTTTCCGTGACGACCACCGCCGGAGCTGGTTTCACGACAGCGGCCGCAGCCGCCGATTTCACCGCTACTACAGCGGCTGCCGGTTTCGACTTTCCCTGAGCAGACCGAACTGACTTGGGCTTTGACTTGGCTACCGGCTTTTTCTTGGCTTGTATTTTCGTGGCCATGACGCTCCCACTCATTCCTGAGACGTTAGAGATGCCGAAAAAGCTCGGCATCTATATCACGGCACTTCGTCTTTGACAAGAGGATGTGGTGCGACCCTTGGAGGACCGCTACGGATAGATGATGGTCGAATGGACGTCGTACCCGGCGAGTTTGCTGCGCCCGTTCAGGCCCTTGAGCTCGACGAGAAAATCGAGTCCGACGATTTCTCCACCGAGCTGACGGACCAGATTCACCGTCGCTTCAGCCGTTCCTCCCGTGGCAAGGAGATCATCCACGATAAGCACGCGTTCCCCCATGCCGATCGCATCCCTGTGGATCGCCAGAGAGTTCGCGCCATACTCGAGGCTGTATTTCACTTCGTAACAATCGGCCGGAAGCTTCCCCGGTTTGCGGACCGGAACAAATCCGGCGCCGAGACGCGCCGCCAGGATTCCCGCAAAGATGAACCCGCGAGACTCAATGCCCACCACTTTAGCCACACCACGTTCCTGATACCGGCTCGCCAATTCATCAGCCAGGCTCCGCATCGCAGCGGCATGCTTCAGTAGTGTGGTGATGTCGTAAAAGAGGATGCCGGGCTTGGGGAAGTCCGGCACTTCGCGGATCAACGATTTGTAGTTGAGTGCTGTCACGGAATTAAAGCAGGTCCGCTTGTGTCATGGTTTTCCGTTCGATGGTATTCCGCAGCTTCACCAACGCCATCATTTCGATCTGCCGGACCCGCTCACGGGTCAATCCCATCTGGCGACCGATTTCTTCCAGCGTTCTCGCTTCGTCTCCATCGAGCAGTTTGCTCTTTGTCAGGCAACTCCTTGACCCAGGCCATCAGTTCGGTCCGTCGCCGCACGCCGTCGGCGGTCTCGTCGGGAGACAGCCCGATCGGGTCTTCGATCACGTCGCGAAGGAACGTATCGGACTGATCGTTGATCGGACTATCGAGCGAACAGGTCGTACGAACCAACTGCTTCAGATCCAGCACTTCCTCTTCGGAGGTTTTCATTTTGACGGCGACTTCTTGCGCCCTCGGTTCACGGCCCAGCTCCTGCACCAACTGCTCGACCTTACCGAGATAGCGGTTCAACCGCTCGACGACATGGACCGGCAGACGCACCAGCTTCCCTTGATTGATGATAGCCCGTTCGATGTACTGCCGGATCCACCACGAGGCGTAGGTACTGAACCGGAAGCCGCGTTTGTAATTGAATTTTTCGACGGCCTTGATGAGCCCCAAATTGCCTTCTTCGACGATGTCGGAAAAGGGAAACCCCCGATGCATATAGCGTTTCCCGATACTGATGACGAGACGCAAGTTGGACTCGATCATTTGCTGGCGCGCCTGTTCGTCACCGGCCATAACCAGCTTACCAAGATGCTGCTCCTGCTTGAACGTCAAGAGGGTCGACCGGCGAACCTCCCGCAGATAACTCTTGAGCGTATCGAGTCCCTCGGATCGTCCGGATTCTTTTTCCGGCCGATCGGCAACACTCGTCGATTCCGCGTCATCCGCGTCGTCGACGGTCTGCTGTCGAGAGTCACTCACCGCAAGACGCCCGCCGCGTGGTCGGCTCATACGAAATCGCTCCCTGCTTCCTCTAGTCCTGCCTCACACAAGTCGGGCAGCGTTAGTACCAGATACTGAACTGTGAAAACCGGCCGGTCGCTTGTTTCCATTCCGTCTCGATTGTTGTCACACGCGCGGCCGGTGGACCGGTCTTGAGCTCATGCACCAGCGCATCAACCGCAGCCCTCGCACCTTCCACATCCAGCTCGACCCGGCCATCGTCGAGATTTCGAACCCCGCCAAGTAGCGCATGATGCGATGCCACACGCGCCGCAAACGCCCGATACCCCACACCTTGCACCCGGCCGCTCACCAGAATCTGCGCGCGAACCGCTGTCGCCCCAACCGCCTCAGCCATTCACATTACCGTGACACATCACAACCTGCTTGCATCCCGACTCTTCCTGCCCACGGATACTCTCACACCTCCCTACACTCGTCACGCATTTTACTATTCTGCACGGACACGCGGATCGTAGCAGCGACCGACAATCTTGTCGGGACAACGATGCCGCACTAATGCATGTACACAAAGAACGCGGGTGGAATGAGAACCATCTTCCCTTGCACGGTGTGTCCGCCGGAAACAATCGCCAAGCTTGGGAAAGAACCGGCCTATCGTACGGGAAGCGGTGATACTTGAGGAACGTCTCCGCGGGCATCAATGACGATACCGCAATGAAGAACCGGCGATACGAGCAGGCTTGAAAAAGAATTGCAGAAAAATACTTGAGGAACGTCTCCGCAGGCACGATCCGCAATAACGCGATCCCCTGCCTGCGGACCACACGAAGTGCGGCGTAATCAAATGGGGAGAGAAGATACTTGTGGAGTCTATCCGCCGGCATCACTTACAAAAGCTTTAAAAAAGCCGGCGGGTCACACGAAGTGTGGTGTGGTCGGGGCGAGAGGATTTGAACCTCCGACCCCTGCGTCCCGAACGCAGTGCGCTACCGGGCTGCGCTACGCCCCGACAAGAGCGAGAGAAACAGTGCGAACCAATTGCTTGAGATCCAGCACTTCCTCTTCGGAGGTTTTCATTTTGACGGCGACTTCTTGCGCCCTCGGTTCACGGCCAAGCTCCTGCACCAGCTGCTCAACCTTGCCGAGGTAGCGGTTCAACCGCTCGACGACATGGACCGGAAGACGCACAAGCTTCCCTTGATTGATGATGGCCCGTTCAATGTACTGCCTGATCCACCACGAGGCATAGGTGCTGAACCGGAAACCGCGTTTGTAATTGAATTTTTCGACGGCCTTGATGAGCCCCAAATTGCCTTCTTCCACGATGTCGGAAAAGGGAAACCCCCGATGCATATAGCGCTTTCCGATACTGATGACGAGACGCAAGTTGGATTCAATCATTTGCTGGCGCGCCGGTTCGTCGCCGGCCATGACCAGCTTGCCGAGATGCTGCTCCTCCTTGAATGTCAAAAGGGTCGACCGGCGAACCTCTCGCAGATAACTCTTGAGCGTATCGAGTCCCTCGGATCGGCCTGATTCTTTTTCCGGCTGATCGACAGCACTCGTCCGTTCAGTGTCATCCGCGTCATCGACGGTCCGCCTTCGAGGTTCACTCACCGCAAGACACCCGCTGCGTGGTCGGCTCATACGAAATCGCCTTCTGTTTCCCCTAGTCCCGCCCCACACGAGTCAGGCGGGGTTAGTACCAAATACTAAACTCTGAAAACCGTCCGGTTGCTTGCTTCCATTCCCTCTCGATCTTCGTCACGCGCGCGGCCGGTGGACCGGTCTTCAGCTCATGCACGAGTGCGTCAATCACAGATCTCGCACCTTCCACATCCAGCTCGACCCGGCCATCGTCGAGGTTTCGAACCCCGCCGAGAAGCGCATGACGCGATGCCACACGCGCCGCAAACGCCCGATACCCCACGCCTTGCACTCGGCCGCTCACCAGAATCTGCGCGCGAACCACTGTCGTTCCAGCCGCCTCAGCCATTCGCATTACCGTGACGCATCACGACTTGATTGCAGCCGGCTCTTCATGCCCACGGATACTCTCACACCTCCCTACACACGTCACGCATTTTGCTATTCTGCACGAACACGCGGACCGTAGCAGTGGCCGCGCCTTCTGGCATCACGGCGTACCGAGACCGGCTGATGACGCGCTGAATTTCGAGCGAGATGAAGACGCGAGCGCTGAAGAGTGTTATCCGCGAGGACCAATGAAGCGAGAGGATTTGAACCTCCGACCCCTGCGTCCCGAACGCAGTGCGCTACCGGGCTGCGCTACGCCCCGACAAGAGCGAGAGAAACAGGAAACGGGAAAGTGATTGTCTTACAAGATGGGGGTAAAACGCAACCCATGAGCATCCGCCACCCCCTGGCACGTAACCAAACCGTCTTTGACGTTCACCCCTTTGGCCAATCCAGGATCGGCGCCGATCGCCCGATCAACCCCGCCCAACGCAAGCCGGACCATATACGGCAAGGTGGCATTCGTCAACGCCAGCGTCGAGGTGCGCGGCACAATGCCGGGCATATTCGCGACGCAATAATGGACCACCCCGTCGACGACATAGACCGGCTCAGAATGGGTCGTCGGCTTCGTCGTTTCGAAACAGCCGCCTTGATCGACAGAGACATCCACCACGACAGATCCGGGTTTCATCCGTGAAACCGTGGAACGCGAAACCATCTTGGGCGCTTTTGCACCGGGGACAAGCACGGCGCCGATCACAAGATCCGCCTCACACACGGCCCGTTCAATAGCGGCCGGACTTGCCACGCATGTCACAATCCGGCCTCGATACAAATCGTCCAGATACCGCAGCCGCTCGACGTCAAGATTGATGACCGTGACCTGAGCTCCCATCCCCACGGCGATGCGGATCGCCGATGTCCCCACGACACCCGCACCGAGCACCACGACCTTACCCGACTCCACACCCGGCACCCCGTGCAACAGC
>JABMDE010000092.1 GCA_015904055.1 Nitrospira sp.
TTGACTCCCTCATGACCTACCTGTTACGCTGAAAAGTCACTCGATATATTGTCTTCTCCAAGTACTCCTCATACCTATTCTCCGTCCGTCAGTCTCTGTAACAACACCGCTCTCTGACGCTCAATGCCATGGTCTTGTGTTTCAGCACAGCCCGCTCTGCTTTCAGCTCATCCAGGGCGGTCGCATTCGCAGCTCCGTCCGCGGAACAGGCCATGATAAGTGAGCGTGCCCGATCGCACTCCTGCTCAACCTTTGCCTTGACCACTTGATTGACCGCCAACATGTCCAAGATAGTGGCCCTGGTCGCGGCAAGATGCGACTCCAACTCGGCCTCGGGTAGTTGATACGTGCCGCCTCGCTTACACAACGATCCATGCTTTGCGCCAGAAAAAGATACAATCTGGCCAGCACGTCCGTAACATCGATATGACTATGAACGGCGGTTTGAGCATTCATGTTTCATTCTCCTTATCCTTGCAAGCACTATTGCGCCCCAATGATGGCTGGCATCTCTTGCGGTAACTGGCTGCCTGTCCGTAGCACAGTCTCCACGGACAATTTTGGATCCGATGACGCTTGCATCGACGCAACATCCTGTTCCGTCGATCCAAACCGATCCCCCATTACCTTGATAGCCTGAGTGATCGCTTTCTTCATCTTCGTGATTTGTTCTTCGGGTGTCATTCATTACCTCTCGTTTATGAATTTTTGTGGAAATCTGAGAAGAACTCAGCTTCCTGCACACATTACCGTTTGAGAACAAACGACCGGCCCCGCTTTACTATTACCGTGAGCTTCAGAACCTCAGAGACCCGCTGCATGTTCACACCTCCAACCGAACGCCTTCAGCAAGGTAACACCGCATGGCTACCTTGTTATTCCGTCAGCATACATATAGGTCAAGACCAGAGCGACCGCCCACGTAATCACATACGCGAGCAGTACGAGTTCCCATCCCATATCACGCCAAATACTCATGACTCCCTCCAGGTATTCTCTATCCCCTGCATATTGAAACAGCCCGCATAACCACATCAATGATTGGCAGAATGCTACCCAACCCCGCAGTCCGGATCAGGCCCCAGTCTCTCACTATCAGCCACCCCTCTCACTCACTCCTGCGACAGCGGGTTCATCTCGCCCCGCCTTTCACAAGCCTCATCACAGGTGATCCAGGGACACGCGCACGATTCCGAATCGGCAGTTCGTGCCCCGCTCGATTAGCCTCAATCCCCGGATCCGTCATCGCACCACAGATCAGGCGGCAACGCCAACCAGCCACCAGGGACTGGCCCATATCTCTCATATCGACGGCAATCAAGAGACCTTGGCAACGTTGACAGTGCATGGTGCCTCCTATGGGCGTGCCCTACAACATCCTTCTCAAGGTCGCATTCCAGATAAGGCACGCATAAATGGGATCAGCATAACTTCGATGGAAGCAATGCCACCATGCCTCAGTAATAAGAGCACACGGTCTGATCATGTCAGGCCTCCTTCCAGGCCTGGAATACTAACAAGCTTTGGGCGGATGATTGGATGCAGCGACGTTGAAAACCGCCAGATTCAGATGTTGGAACTCCAGCCGCTTTTCGCGTGTCCGAAACGTACGATCCCCAATCGACAGCAGTTGCTGCTTATTGAGGAACAACTCCCGCTTGTCACTTACCGCCCACTCGTATTCCCGTGTCATCGCCAGGGCATCGACCGGACAGGCCTGGACGCACAATCCGCAAAACAAACACCGCGTCATGTCCATCGAATACTCTCGCGCGTACCGCTTCGTCGGTTCGCCAAGCACTTCGGCGCTCACCACTGCAATCACGCGTGAGGGACAGGCGGCCTCACAGAGATCGCATCCGACACACTTCTCGGTCCCGTCGTCATAGCGCAGCAATGCCAGCATGCCGCGATAGTTGTCCGGCAGAATCCGTTTCTCATGCGGATATTGAAGAGTGACGGGCTGGTAGTGGATGAGATGGCTCAAGGTCAACTTCATTCCCACGGCAATCTCATAGAAAGTGATCAGCTTGATCCAAGCCGTGAATGCGCTATAGCGCCTTGGCCATCTCTCCATCATCCTCATGCGTATTCCTGCTTGAACCTGACGAGCTGTCCGTCGATCTCTCACTGACACGACTCTGCTCTATCGCACTTGTGATCAGTACGCTGAGCCGTCTCAGTCCCTTCATTCATAGTCGGCGGAGGGGCTCGGCGCGAGACCTACACCGCGACGATCAAGGCCACCACGCCTGCCGGTCTCATTGAATGATCAATGCCGCCCATCCTCCTCTTCTTCTGGAATCGAGGCCCAAATCGTGATGCCCCGCAGCAACGCGACAATATCTGTTCAGAATTTCGGTGCCGCCCCGATCGCTTTCCGCGTCTCGTCTTCACCGGTACACGTCTGTTCGGCCAGCATACCTTGTCCCACACTGGCAACCTTGGGAATTCTGGCCAAACAGGCCTTTAGCGTATCCTCCGCTGCTCCTGAGGCCAGTGCGTTACCCTCTTCGACCGGAGCGAGACCTGTTGCGCCTTTCATGAGCGGATCTGCCGCTTGAGTGAATTGACCTGGCGGTATCGGGAGTCCTACGAACAGCCCATGATCACAACTACCGCTGCACGTTTCGTCCTGCTCCAAGTTCTCATCGCGATGTACCTCCTCATAACGCTTTGGACAGCTATTCCTGCACACTTCGCACAGACTCACGGGAGAAAACCTATACGAGCCGTGCGACTGCACACCCGCGGTGCGGGTGCAGAAGACACCACCGCCCTGGAATTGGTCTGCTGCATAGTGCACCGTGGCTTCGATGAGACGTGCGATTCGAGGGAGTGTCGAAGACTGAGGAATCAGACGCGCAGGAAAGGAAAAGAACGCGCGAGAGATGGGACAGCCGACGTTGCGTTGAACGTCACGCCATCACCCTACAGGCTGGTAACAGTGGTGTCAACGATTCGAGGGCAGCGATGTTGCGTAACGCAATGATTGCGTGAAGGTATATTTATTTTACGCCGTGCATCATGAACAGGATACTGCGGTCAGGATGCTTGCGCGTACGCCGCAAGACAGGAGGCACCGGCTGTCTAATACCGGCCCTTTGGTTCGAGCGGGACAGACGTCAATTCACGGTAGACTCGATGAAACTCTTCCGTCGTCAGGTCCGGGGCCTGTAGTTTGGCAAGAGCCTCCTGATTGATGGGCAATCGTCACGAATCGTGGAGGAAACAACCGTTCAGGCAGAAGGATGCCGATGCCTAGATTGTACTTGAGCGCCAGACGGATCACCTCTCGCGCCTTGTCGGCCGGGACATCCCGGCCTAGTCCAATATTCTGCGGCGGTTGCCCTCGTTTGGCGAATTGGAAGTGGACATTGGTCATACCCGCTTGAGCGAACTCTTCCTTCAAGGCAGCGACCTGATTCCGATATTGATCAGCCAGTACAACCTCGACACGGCTCACGGCTTGCACGGACTCACCGGCGGCACATACCGCAGCTACTCCGGCATCCATGAGCACAACGAGAAGCGCGCCGCTGATCAGTGACCGCCACAGGCTCATCAACTATTTTGCCTCAAAGACAAAGACGAGAGGTGTGCAGGGGAGCGGCGGTGTCCCATATTATGGGACACCGCCTACTGTCCGATCATCGAGGTCGGTGTGGCAACTGCTTCGCCAATTTGGTTCTCCGCCGTTTTAGTGGCTGGAACCTGTGGCGTCAGGTGCAAGATACGACGGTCCTCGACCGGAAGTACCTTGAAGAGCCCCCACTGTCCCGCATTGACAAAAGCCGGACGTTGGTTCTTCCACAGGTAATCGCCGACGATTCGGTTCGGACCTCCGGCTCCACCGGTCAGATAGGCGTTGATCACCTCTGAGCCTCCGAACTCCATGGTGCTGACTTGATCGGCACCCTGCATATAGGGTTCGTGCGGCCATTCGTGACCATCGACCGTGAACAGTTGGACCTGCTCACTACGTGCGTTCGCCAAATTCATGCTCTCAACAGCGGGCCCTCCGACCTTGTTGATCTCAAAAACTGCGCCGACATGACACGCTGACTGCCGTTTTTAGGATAAGAGATCATGCACCAATCCAAGGACTGCGGGAATCGCATCCGATTCCACTGCGATTGCGAAGACGTACCAAGCACGGACGAACAGCACCATGCTGATCGCCAGGAAGCTTACTCCGGTCGTCAAGTAACCGAACCCGTCGAGGGCCTCCATCATGCCGATCGTCCTCTCGCCCAGAACACGATCGAAGAATGGCCATCGGTTAGTTGGATCATATCTAAGCGTTGCGACTGCTCTCTCCATTATGTCTCCTCATGCACAGCAGGGCCCGGCACTCGAGCACCTGAACTATTGGCCTGCCATAGACAAAGACGGGCGCGACAGGCTGGCGCCAAACTTCATCTGCTTGGCTGATCAAATAATTAATACCGCCTATCTTCTTCCTCTGGGATTGAGGCCCACATCGTGATCCCCCACAAAAGCGCAACAATACTAAGCAGCCCGTAAATCTGATACATCGTCATCACCCCCACTTTCGATTTCCCTTCGAGTATGCTCATTCATCCCTGCGTGCTCATTCCCTCAGCCGATCGACCGCCATCACGCAAACGCAAGACCGGTGGTCCATCGCACAAACAGCTCCACTATCCTGCTCAGAACTTCGGTGCCACCCCGATTGCTTTCCTCGTCTCCTCTTCCCCTGCACAAGTCTGTTCAGCCAGCATACGTTGTCCCACACTGGCAATCTTTGGAATTCTAGCCAGACAGGCCTTTAGCGTATCCTCCGCTGCGCCTGAGGCCGGGACGTTACCCTCTCCGACCTGAGCGAGAGCGAACACTCCTTTCATGAGTGGATCTGCAGCGTGAGCGAATTGACCTGGCAGCATCAGAAGCCCTACGGACAGCCCCATGATCGCAACTGCCGCTGTACGTTTTATCCTGAGCCAAGTTCTCATCGCGATGTACCTCCTATGACGCTTTGAAATGCTATCTCTGTACACCTCGTACAGACTCACGGGAGAGAGCGCATGTAGCTGTGTAGCGGCACTCCCGAGATGAAGACGGAGAAGACACAACCACCCTGGAATTCCTCAGATGCATATTGCACTGTGGATTCAATGGGACTTGCGATTCGAAGGAGTGCCGAAGACTGAGGAATCAGACGCGCAGAAGAGGGAGAGAACGCGCGAGCGATGGGACAGTCGACGTTGCGTTGAACGTCACAACACCACCCTACAGACTGGTAACAGTGGTGTCAACGATTCAAGGGCAGCGATGCCGCGTAACACTATTTTACACGGTGCAGCATGAACAGAATACTGCGGTCAGGATACTTGCACGCGCTGCCGTAAAACAGGGGGCACTCTCTACCTAATAGCGGCCCTTTGGTTGGAGCGGGACAGAGGTCAATTCACGGTAGACTCGGTGAAACTCTTCCGTCGTCAGGTCTGGGGCCTGTAGTTTGGCAAGAGCCTCCTGATTGATGGGATACTCGACCGTATCATCATAATTTGATGAGGCAATCGTCACGAATCGTGGAGGAAACAACCGTTCAGGCAGAAGGATGCCGATGCCTAGATTGTACTTGAGCGCCAGACGGATCACCTCTCGCGCCTTG
>JABMDE010000093.1:0-2691 GCA_015904055.1 Nitrospira sp.
TCTCCGACCGCGGGGTGGAGCAGCCTGGTAGCTCGTTGGGCTCATAACCCAAAGGTCAGAGGTTCAAATCCTCTCCCCGCAACCAATCCTTTCTCTTCTTTCTTCAATAATTTACAGCTGGTTCTCTCGCAAGCGTTGCCCCTGAGGACAGCCCTGATAGCTGATCGATCTTTCACGCTGCTTCCTCAGACACCGAAAACCCTTTCGTGTCAGGGGCGTACAATCGCGGAGGGTATTGTTACTGCTTTGATCCCTGGAGAGAGTGTTGGCTGCCGTTAGAAGCATTGACCACGTGATGACGAGAAAAGAACAAGTGCCATAGCCCCGCCACCGTGCCCGTGATGCTCGTAATCGGTTGCTCGGCTGTCGTGGACTCTACGACCCGTTCCTGATAGTGATCCAGAGAGGCAAGCCGGTCTTGAAGGCGCTGTTGTTCTGTCGCTGATATCTCACTCGCTTCCAGCCCAATCCTTCCCTCGTTGGTCCATCGGACGGTATACAACGCACAATCGACAGGGTATTCTCCATCCGGCACCAGGACCCGCACAACAACACAGGCCCCTTGCTTGATCGAGCTTTCCGTGATGACACGTAACCCCTGTAGTGATATGTCCACCGTCTGCCCTTCAATAAACACGCCGTCCGAGAATAACTGAACCGGATATTGGACCTTCCATCGCTTCGCTCGAGAAATATCCATCAGGCCCTCCGTAGTAACGCAATCCCTGTGGCAAGTGTAGAGTGCCGATCTGTGATTGCCCATTCCCCATTCGGGTTACCACGTTCGCGCTAGAGGTGGCTGTACACCGTTGAAATATCAATTGAAGTGAGGAAAACGTTGAAGATCTGGTGGTACAAAAACTAGCACTTACTCCCTCATAACCCATAGATGAGAGATTCAACTCCTCCCCCCGCAACCATGTTTTCTCGCTTGTCTCTTAATCACTCACCATAGATATCCGTCGTTCTCGGCCACCGCCACATGGGCTGATTGTGCTAAATTTGTGGATGGATGGTAGCTACCGTACTGACTGCGAGGCGGAACTAACTATGAAGTGGTTACAAACTGGCGCCCTCGTAATGACCCTCGTTCTTGGTTGTCAGAGCATCTTTGCGCAGACGGTGGGCGAAATCGGCATGGTCGATGATTTTCTTGGCAACGGACCGTGGGCAAATTGGAGCGGTCAGTGGCTGGCGTTGCTAGAACGGGACGGCGGTTTTGAGATTCGGGAAGTTACTGTCAGCAGTACGCCCGACGAAAACCCGATCTGTGGTGATAAGGGCTTCATTGTCAACGCCACGTCTACCGATTCTGTCATACTACTCCTTCGTGGCTTCCCTGGCATCAAAGCTGGTCAAGTGGTCACCGCATTTCACGACCGGAAATTTCTTCTTCCTGGTGAATGGCTGGATGTTCATCTGGGCGGCGATGCCTACTGGGGCCTGCATGCATTTGGGACTGTTCGACCAGCCCTCTATGGCGGGAGCGACGACTCCGACTTTACTGATTACCAAGTTTGGATGACAGGAGGTGGTCGTAGAGCTCTGGTCTTTTCGCTCGATCATCTCGACAGCGATGGACGGCCTGAGATTTTATGGGTTGGAGACCTTGACGGGGATCGGGTCGCTGACATCATCGCGGATGTTCGGACCCATTATGCCGGGAGTCACTATGTGTTGTTTCTATCTTCTCTTGCCGGACCGGGACAACTGGTGGCGGAAGCAGGATCGGTGTCTACCCATGGTTGCTGAGGGCCTCCTTCGCAGCACCTGAAATCACACCGCCAAGGCGATCGTCACCGAGAGGTTACGTCGTGACCGAATCGCCTCTCGACAGCCAACTCCGTGAACCTGCCAATTTGATTCTTGTGAAAAACGGTGAGATGGTACCGTCCTCAAGAAGGGAGACCTACCTATGTTCCTATTCCAGACGGCTGGGCTATTCATTCTCACGGCGCTTGCTGAGATCATTGGTTGCTTTCTCCCATACCTCTGGCTTCGTAAGGGTGGATCCATCTGGCTCTTAGTTCCGGCAGCGCTCAGCCTGGCGGTCTTTTCCTGGCTCCTCACGCTCCACCCCACTGCCAGCGGACGGGTCTACGCGGCCTATGGTGGGGTCTATGTAGCCACAGCCCTCATCTGGCTGACAGTCGTGGACGGCGAGGATCTTTCCATCTTCGATTGGACTGGAGCAGGAATCGCGTTGTTCGGTATGGGGGTGATCGTCTTCGGTTGGACCACGAAAGAGTAGGGCTGTCCCCTTCCCCATATCACCGGACGTCGTTATGCGTGCCCGAAATCCCGCCAGCATGGAGGGTGATCGCGAGCAGAGGATGAAAATGGAGAAGACCTAGACGCACGGTGGGTTTTCTGATTCGATCGGGCCATGAGATTCCGCCCGATTCAATGGCCACAGTATTACTACTTCGCGTCGATCATCTTTCTGTTGATCGACTGGCAGGCCGGCGCCAATGTGCGCGCGGTCGGATTCGCGGCCTATCCCACACTCCGGATGATCTACTACCTGGCCTGCCTGCTATCCGGTGTGGTGATTCGACTATTCCCCGCCTGGTCGGCACCGGTCACGCTGGCCGAAAGTACAATCAACCTCACGGCGCTGATGATCTCGGTGATGACCCCGCTCTACACATTCGATGTCGACGATCCATCAGGACCGCTGATCGCCCTCCC
>JABMDE010000093.1:2811-7633 GCA_015904055.1 Nitrospira sp.
GCACGGAAAAGCAATGAGAAATCAGGACATCGGTCGTATGCAGCGCTCTGGGCTGGACGCACTCAAGACATCGGTCACCGGACAGGGAGACCCCCACTGGGCTGCCTGGTCGGACGAGGCACTCCTGGATCTTCCGATGTGCGATCTCCACCTGGAAATCAAAGGCGGATTTCTGGAACAGCCGATTGCCGAGCTCAGCCGCGAACTGGAAGAACGCCGCTTGCTCTTTCGTCCGCACTTCTGGATTTCGAACGAATGGTTCACGCCCGATGGTATTCCCGGCATTGCCGTACCGTTCTACCTTGCCCATCCGCGCCTGGCAAAACTCGAACTGAGCCAGATGCTGGAGGTGGAAGGCGGAACCCCGGAATGGTGTCTGCGCATCCTGCGCCATGAAGCCGGCCATGCGATCGAGAACGCATACAAGATTCGCCGCAGAAAAACACGCCAACAGATCTTCGGAAAGTCCTCCCAGCGATATCCGATGTTCTACACACCACGGCCCTATAGCCGCAGTTTCGTCCGCCACCTGGATCTCTGGTATGCGCAGAGCCATCCGGACGAAGATTTTGCCGAGACCTTTGCTATCTGGCTCACACCGGACTCCCTGTGGGAAGAACGGTACCGTGGCTGGCCCGTCCTGAAAAAACTGACCTACGTCGATGCGCTGATGAAAGAACTGAGGGAAGTGTCCCCTCCTGTCACTTCGCATGAAGAGGTCGATCCGCTCCCCGGCTTGAAAAAAACTCTGCGCGAACATTACGAGCACAAACGCCGGCACTACGGAGTCGAACGGCAGTCGTTGTACGACCCCGATCTCAAACGGCTGTTCTCGAGTCTGCCGAACCACTCAAGCAAACCGAGCGCCGCGACGTTTCTGAACCGGTTCCGGCGGGAAGTGCGGCGGAAGGTTGCGAGTTGGACCGGCGAATATCAATACACCATCGATCAGGTGCTTGAGGCCATGATCCGGCGATGCCGCGAATTGGATCTTCGCGTCCCGGTGGGTGAGGAACAGGCCAAACTCGATTTCACCATTCTGCTGACCGTCCATACGATGAACTTCTTACGAAGCGGACGGCATCGGGTGGCCCTATGAAGCGTCTGCGCGTGCTCGTCCTCATGCATGAAGATCTCGTCCCGCCTCAACAGACCGCCGGCTGCGACCCCAAAACGGCGGATTGGCGGACTGAGTATGACGTCGTGACCACGCTGAGGAAGCTGGGACATGACGTGCAGCCGCTCGGGGTCAAAAGCGATCTCGGAGTGATTCATACGGCCATCGCCGAATGGAAACCGGACATCGCCTTCAACCTGCTGGAAGAATTCGACGGTGTATCCGTCTACGATCAGCATGTGGTGTCCTACCTCGAACTCTTACGAGTACCCTATACCGGCTGCAACCCCCGTGGACTGACGTTGGCACGCGACAAAGCCATCACCAAGAAGGTGCTGTCCTTTCATCGAATCCCCTATCCGGAATTCATCGAGGTACCGCAAGGGCGCGTGGTGAGACGTCCGAAGCGGCTGACGTTCCCATTGATCGTCAAGTCGGTGAGCGAGGAAGCGTCCCTGGGGATCTCACAGGCATCGATCGTTGAAGATGACGACAAGCTGAGCGAACGGGTAGCCTTCATTCACAGCAGCATCGGAAGCGGCGCGCTGATCGAACGATACATCGAAGGCCGTGAGTTCTATGTCGGGGTGATCGGCAACAGTCACCTCCATGTGCTGCCGGTCTGGGAACTCATCATGGACAAGCTTCCGGACGACGCCAGACGGATTGCGACCGAACGGGTGAAATGGAGCCGGACATACCAGAAAAAATACGGGATCACCTCACGGGAAGCCAAGAACCTCCCAGGTGATGACCCCGCTCTACACATTCGATGTCGACGATCCATCAGGACCGCTGATCGCCCTCCCGCAGCTCGCGATCAATTTCATGATCTCCGGCACCGCCGCAATGCTCGCCTGGTACCAATCCCTGTATGCCATCCCGGGTCTTCGGTCCCGCTGATTGCCCATGTCAATTGATGCCGGCAACCATTCTGTCGCTCGCCGTGGATGGAAGCTTCCGCGTTGAGACGGTTGCCTGCGTTGAGTGGGAAACGATGTGAGCCTGAATCAATAACTGGCGGCTGGTTCTTCGTCCAGCCACGCGTCGCCGTCAGGCTGCTCCGCCGCTGTTGTTTCGAGGGACTTGAAGTCGAAGAGACGGGAATCCATCAGCAGTGACGGCGCGATATTGGAGAGAGCGGCGGCAATACTGTCGGAACTGCCGGGTGATCCCTGCTCCCACTCGCGCAGAAACGCTTTGACCTTTTTCCGCTTCAGATTCTCCTGGGATCCGCAGAGGTCGCAGGGGATGATGGGGAATGCGCGCAGTTCGGCATATCGTTCCAAATCAACCTCCCTCACCATTGCCAGCGGACGGATGACAAGGTGACGCCCGTCCTTGGACCGCAGCTTCGGCGGCATGGCCTTGAGCTTCCCGGTATAGAACAGGTTCAGGAACAGGGTTTCCGCGATATCATCACGGTGATGGCCCAGCGCGATCTTGGTGGCACCCAGCTCACTGGCAATTCGATACAGATGCCCCCTGCGAAGACGCGAGCAGAGCGAGCAGGTCGTCTGCCCCTCAGGAATAAGCCGTTTCACAATCGAATAGGTATCGCGCGTTTCAATGTGGAACGGCACTCCCCTGCTGGTTAGATAATCCGGCAAGACATGCGCCGGAAAGCCCGGTTGCTTCTGGTCGAGATTCACAGCCACCAGATCAAACCGCACCGGCGCACGGCGTTGCAACACGAGCAGGATATCGAGTAGACCGTAACTGTCCTTGCCGCCGGACAGACACACCATGACTTTGTCGCCGTCCTCGATGAGACGATAGTCGCTGATGGCCTGTCCTACCAACCGGCAGAGACGAGTCTGGAGTTTGTCCGTTTCCTCGTCCAATTTATGTGGAATCTTCATCTGGATTATCCCAATACCATTCGGCAGGATTGTACCTGCCTCGGCGATGTCCTGTCGACATTGGACCACGTAAAGAGACTCGCACACACACCCGACCGCACGGAATTCTCGTTGTCTGCACCAACAATATCTTTCACCGCCTGATGACGGAGTGTGCCGTGCGGGCGCAGATCGAGCCGGAGAAGTGACACGACTGCCCCACTTTTTGTAAGCGACGGACCCGACAGGCGCCGGTTTCAGTTCAATCTTGAACTGTCCGAACATTTTTTCTCCCTCTTATCGTTCTTCCCCCCCCTTACATAGGGATTCTATCCGCCCTCGTACCGGCGTCTTGAAAACTGCGTGCTATAGTTTCTTGAGACAGGAAAACAACGCACCATCAGGATATCGGTCGTATGCAGCGCTCAGGGCTGGACGCACTCAAGACACCGGTCACCGGACAGGGAGACCCCCACTGGGCTGCCTGGTCGGACGAAGCACTCCTGGATCTTCCGATGTGCGATCTGCACCTGGACATCAAAGGCGGGTTTCTCGAACAGCCGATTGCCGAGCTCAGCCGCGAACTGGAAGAACGCCGCTTACTCTTTCGTCCGCACTTCTGGATTTCGAACGAATGGTTCACACCCGATGGTATTCCCGGCATTGCCGTGCCGTTCTACCTCGCCCATCCTCGCCTGGCCAAGCTCGAACTGAGCCAGATGCTGGAGGTGGAAGGCGGAACCCCGGAATGGTGTCTGCGCATCCTGCGCCATGAAGCCGGCCATGCAATCGAGAACGCATACAAGATTCGCCGCAGAAAGACACGCCAACAGATCTTCGGAAAGTCCTCCCAGCAATATCCGATGTTCTACACCCCACGGCCCTATAGCCGCAGTTTCGTCCGTCACCTGGATCTCTGGTACGCGCAGAGCCATCCGGACGAAGATTTTGCCGAGACCTTTGCCGTCTGGCTCACCCCGGACTCCCTGTGGGAAGAACGGTACCGCGGCTGGCCCGTTTTGAAAAAACTGACCTACGTTGATGGGCTGATGAAAGAACTGACGGGAGTTTCCCCTCCCGTCACGTCGCACGAAGAAGTCGATCCGCTCCCCGGCCTGAACACAACCCTGCGTGAACATTATGAACACAACCGCCGGCATTACGGAGTCGAGCGGCAGTCATTGTATGATCCCGATCTCAAACGCCTGTTCTCAACTCAAACGCACCACTCAAGCAAACCGAGCGCCGCGACGTTTCTGAACCGCTTTCGGCGGGAAGTGCGGCGGAAGGTTGCGAGTTGGACCGGCGAATATCAATACACCATCGATCAGGTGCTTGAGGACATGATCCGGCGATGCCGCGAATTGGATCTTCGTGTCCCCGTGGGAGAAGAGCAGGCCAAACTCGACTTCACCATTCTGCTGACCGTCCATACGATGAACTTCTTACGAAGCGGGCGGCATCGGGTGGCCCTATGAAACGGCTTCGCGTGCTCGTCCTCATGCATGAAGATCTCGTCCCGCCTCAACAGACTGCCGGTTGTGACCCCACAACGGCAGAGTGGCGGACTGAATATGACGTCGTGACCGCGCTGAGGAAACTGGGACATGACGTACAGCCACTGGGGGTTAAGAGCGATCTGGAGGTGATTCACACGGCCATCGCCGAATGGAAACCGGACATCGCCTTCAACCTGCTGGAAGAATTCGATGGCGTGTCCGTCTACGATCAGCATGTGGTGTCCTATCTCGAACTCTTACGCGTGCCCTATACCGGCTGCAATCCCCGCGGACTGATGCTGGCGCGCGACAAAGCCATCACTAAGAAAATGCTGTCCTTTCATCGAATCCCCTATCCGGAATTC
>JABMDE010000093.1:7753-18045 GCA_015904055.1 Nitrospira sp.
GCACGGTTGGTTTTCCGATTCGATCAGGCCATGAGATTCCGCCCGCTTCAGTAGCCGCAATATTACGATGTCGTGGCGGCCGGTTCTTCGTCCAACCAGGCGTCGCCATCGGGCTGCTCCGCCGCTGTTGTTTCCAAGGACTTGAAGTCAAAGAGACGCGAGTCCATCAGCAGTGACGGCGCGATATTAGTGAGGGCGGCGGCAATACTGTCGGAACTGCCCGGTGATCCCTGCTCCCACTCGCGCAGAAATGCTTTGACCTTTTTCCGCTTCAGATTCTCCTGGGATCCACAGAGGTCGCAGGGGATGATGGGGAACGCGCGCAGTGCGGCATATCGTTCCAGATCGACCTCCTTCACCAATGCCAGCGGTCGGATGACAAGGTGACGCCCGTCCTTGGAACGCAGCTTCGGCGGAATGGCCTTGAGCTTTCCGGTATAGAACAGGTTCAGAAACAAAGTTTCCGCGATATCATCACGGTGATGGCCCAGCGCGATCTTGGTGGCGCCCAACTCACTCGCAATTCGATACAGATACCCCCTGCGAAGACGCGAGCACAGCGAACAGGTCGTCTGCCCCTCAGGAATAAGACGTTTCACAATCGAATAGGTATCGCGCGTTTCAATGTGGAACGGCACTCCCCTGCCGGTCAGATAATCCGGCAGGACATGAGCCGGAAAGCCCGGTTGCTTCTGATCGAGATTGACGGCCACCAATTCGAACCGCACCGGGGCGCGGCGTTGCAGCACGAGCAGGATATCGAGTAGACCGTAACTGTCCTTCCCGCCGGACAGACACACCATGACCTTGTCGCCGTCCTCGATGAGACGATAGTCGCTGATGGCCTGTCCGAGTCTGGAGTTTGTCCGTTTCCTCGTCCAATTTATGTGGAAGCTTCATCTGGATTGCCCAAATAGAGTTCGGCAGGATTGTACCTGCCTGACTGATCTGCTGTCGATGATCCGATAGACGCCAGTTACAGTTCAATCTTGAACTGTGTGAACAATTATTCTCTCCTTCTGCCCTTCACGGAGATTCCATCCGACAGTTTCTTAAGCACGGAAAAGCAATGAGAAATCAGGACATCGGTCGTATGCAGCGCTCTGGGCTGGACGCACTCAAGACATCGGTCACCGGACAGGGAGCCCCCCACTGGGCCGTCTGGTCGGACGAGGCACTCCTGGATCTTCCAATGTGCGATCTCCAGCTGGAAGTAAAAGGCGGATTTCTCGAACAGCCGATTGCCGAGCTCAGCCGCGAACTGGACGAACGCCGCTTACTCTTTCGTCCGCACTTCTGGATTTCGAACGAATGGTTCACGCCCGATGGTATTCCCGGCATTGCCGTGCCGTTCTATCTCGCCCATCCGCGTCTGGCTAAGCTCGAACTGAGCCAGATGCTGGAGGTGGAGGGCGGAACCCCGGAATGGTGTCTGCGCATCCTGCGCCATGAAGCCGGCCATGCGATCGAGAACGCGTACAAGATTCGCCGCAGAAAGACACGCCAACAGATCTTCGGAAAGTCCTCCCAGCGATATCCGATGTTCTACACCCCACGGCCCTATAGCCGCAGTTTCGTCCGCCACCTGGATCTCTGGTATGCACAGAGCCATCCGGACGAAGATTTTGCCGAGACCTTTGCCGTCTGGCTCACACCGGACTCCTTGTGGGAAGAACGGTACCGTGGCTGGCCCGTCTTGAAAAAGCTGACCTACGTCGATGGGCTGATGAAAGAACTGGGTGGAGTGCCTCCTCCCGTCATCTCACACGAAGAGGTCGATCCGCTCCCCGGCTTGAAAACAACCCTGCGTGAACATTATGAGCACAAGCGCCAGCATTACGGAGTCGAGCGGCAGTCGTTGTACGATCCCGATCTCAAACGCCTGTTCGCGAGTCAGACGCACCACTCAAGCAAGCCGAGCGCCGCGATATTTCTGAACCGGTTTCGGCGGGAAGTGCGGCGGAAGGTTGCAAGCTGGACCGGCGAATATCAATACACCATCGATCAGGTGCTTGAGGCCATGATCCGACGATGCCGCGAATTGGATCTTCGCGTCCCGGTAGGTGAGGAGCAGGCCAAGCTCGACTTCACTATTCTACTGACCGTCCATACGATGAACTTCTTACGAAGTGGACGGCATCGGGTGGCCCTATGAAACGCCTGCGCGTGCTCGTCCTCATGCATGAAGATCTCGTCCCGCCTCAACAGACCGCCGGTTGCGACCCCACAACAGCAGAGTGGCGAACCGAGTATGACGTCGTGACTACGCTGAGAAAGCTGGGGCATGATGTGCAGCCGCTCGGAGTTAAGAGCGATCTGGAGGTGATTCACAAGGCCATCGCCGAATGGAAACCGGATATCGCTTTCAACCTACTCGAAGAATTCGACGGTGTGTCCGTCTACGATCAACATGTGGTGTCCTACCTCGAACTCTTACACGTACCCTATACCGGCTGCAACCCCCGCGGACTGATGCTGGCGCATGACAAAGCCATCACCAAAAAAGTACTGTCCTTTCATCGAATCCCCTATCCGGAATTTATCGAGGTGCCGCAAGGACGCGTGGTGAGACGGCCGAAGCGGCTGACGTTCCCATTGATCGTCAAATCGGTGAGCGAGGAAGCCTCTCTGGGTATTTCACAGGCGTCGATCGTTGAAGATGACGACAAACTGAGCGAGCGGGTGGCCTTCATTCACAGCAGCATCGGAAGCGGCGCGCTGATCGAACGATACATCGAAGGCCGTGAGTTCTATGTCGGGGTGATGGGAAACAGTCACCTCCATGTGCTGCCGGTCTGGGAACTCATCATGGACAAACTGCCGGACGACGCCAGACGGATTGCGACCGAACGGGTGAAATGGAGCCGGACATACCAGAAAAAATACGGGATCACCTCACGGGAAGCCAAGAACCTCCCAGCTGTGGGAGAGCGGCGTCAGCGTCGCGATCGTCCCGACCGGAAATCCCAACTGCCTGAGATTTTTCTCCAGCACATCGACCCTGAAGGAGGCTTTCCATTGATAGTACGGCGACTCCAAATCAAACGGACACTCGACGCCTTTCAAGTACGGCAAGTCTTTCGACCACACGACCATCGCATCTTCCGTGATTCCCGCAGCCGTGGACGAGAAGGCTGCATAGATCGGCGCGCCCTGATAGGTAATGACCAATCCTCTCGTAGACTCGACCGCCTGTTCAACCCGCGCATCGAGGCCATGACGACCACGGTACACTTGATCCTGAATGCTCGCCGCCACATCGTACTCCCGTGATGCGCTGAGCATGTGTTGGTAGAGCGCATAGGTCCTGGCTGCGACTGCCTGCGCCTTGAGCATTTCCGGGTGCCATGCCGAATTGACTTCGGACGGCACCACCCCCTTCACATATTCTTCCAGATCGACCTGGTTGACGACCTGCAGCCCCTTGCCTCGTCGGACTATCTGAAGCGACCCGCCGATTTGTAACGCCGCCTTCTCATCGATCGACTGAACCAACAGACCATTGCCGTTGCCGTTCTGCCGCGGCAGCCAGAGTTTCAGATCCTGATCCCCGGCGCCCAACCTCACCTGATCGCCCGCAGCGGGCACCCCGTTCAACAGGATCGTCGCGCCCCGCAGTTCAATACGAAGCAACGAGCGATGGGCCTGCGCCCGATCGTGCGCATCTGTCGCCCACATGACCTGATCCGCCTGTACCTCCAGCCGTTGGACGTCCGCTGCCAGCAGTACACGGATAGCGGGTGCGGCCTGGACCGGAGTCGCCGCCAGACACCCTGCCCCAATGGCCGCAACGGCCACGCTTACACAATACTGTCGCATGATCATCGGCGAAAGAACCATCCTGCGAGATAGAATAGCAGAGTCAGGACGACACTGAGGAGGATGCTGGTACCGATGGGGAAATAAAAACTGACGTTGTCACGCTTGAAGGACAGATCACCGGGCAACTTGCCCAGCCAACTGAATGCGCCGCCCAGACCCGGAACACGATCCACCGCAAGCAGCAGCAAGCCGAGGAGCATGATCCCAGCCCCAATGCCAATCAGCAGCTTGCCGAGCGCAGTCCATTCCGGCATCTGGTTTCATCCCACATTACGCCTCTGAACAATGCGACCTGCCTGCGCGAAGTGCTTCGGCGAAGGCAGGGAACGCCGCAGCCTAGCTAGGCTGTGTCAGCGCCCTGTTAGCCCGCATTATTCATGACATTTCGTCGCGAAATCGCCAAGCCGCGTCGCGAGAGCGGCGCGCGGAGCCCGGAGGTCCTAAGGCGTACTCGTGCAGTACGTCGAGGGACCGAGGGGCGAGCCCGCTGCCCGCAGGCGTGTCGCAGCAGCGGATCGGCGATTGCAGCAGAACTGCTCATGAATAATGCGGGCTAACCTTTCACCAGGTATTCGGCAATCTGAATCGCATTGAGCGCCGCGCCTTTGCGCAGGTTGTCGGAGACGACCCACAGATTGAGACCGTTCGTGATGGATTCATCCTCGCGTACGCGGCCGATATAGACCTCGTCTTTTCCCGTCGCATCCAGCGGCATCGGATAGAGCTTCTTCACCGGATCATCATAGACGATCACGCCCGGCATGGCGGCCAATGCTGCCCGCGCCTCATTCGGCTTCAGCGGCTGCTCCAGCTCCACGTTGATCGCCTCAGAATGGCAGCGCAACACCGGCACACGCACGGTCGTCGCCGTCACGCGCAATGTGGGTGTGCCGAGGATCTTTCTCGTTTCCTTCACAATCTTCACTTCTTCCGAGCAGTCGCCGCCGTCGTTGAACGAGCCGATCTGCGGCAGCAGGTTGAAGGCGATCTGATAGGGATAGACCTCCGCCTTGACGTCGCGGAACGCCATCAGATCTTTCGTCTGATCCATCAGCTCATCCATCGCTGCAATCCCCGCGGACTGATGCTGGCGCGCGACAAAGCCATCACTAAGAAAATGCTGTCCTTTCATCGAATCCCCTATCCGGAATTCATCGAGGTGCCGCAAGGACGCGTGGTGAGACGGCCGAAGTGGCTGACGTTCCCCTTGATCGTCAAGTCGGTGAGCGAGGAAGCGTCCCTGGGGATCTCACAAGCATCGATCGTCGAAGATGACGACAAGCTGAGCGAGCGGGTCGCCTTCATTCACAGTAGTATCGGAAGCGGTGCGCTGATCGAGCGATACATCGAAGGCCGTGAGTTCTATGTCGGGGTGATCGGCAACAGTCACCTCCATGTGTTACCGGTCTGGGAACTCATCCTGGACAAGCTGCCGGACGACGCCAGACGGATTGCGACCGAACGGGTGAAATGGAACCGGACATACCAGAAAAAATATGGGATCACCTCACGAGAAGCCAAGAACCTCACGCCAGGGAAAACCGGAGAAATCCAACATTTGGCCAAACGGGTCTACCGGGCGCTGGGGCTCAACGGATATGCCCGGATCGACATGCGGATGGATGCAGACGGGCAACTCTATGTCCTGGAAGCCAATCCGAATCCGCAGATCGCGCACGATGAGGATTTTGCCGACTCAGCAGAAAAGGCGAACTACCACTATCAGGAATTGTTGCAGGAGATCTTGAACGTCGGCCTTCGCTGGCATCCTGCTAAAGCGGCGTGACGTGCGGCAAGTCCGCACGCGAATTCTCGTCAACCGTTATTCGTCATTCGTTTCACGGGAAACTGACACAAACCGGCAGGAAACTCCCAGCTCAACATCCGATTGACGATTGACGCATGACGCCGCACGAGCACGATGCCCCGCAGTCTGTCATCACGCGCTTGCTACGGCCCCCACCGGAAACCGAACATCAGCGCCACGCTCGTTTTGTCTTCCTCGCGGAGAGCGGGCGTCAGATCGATATTGTGCAGATTCACAATCACCGTCGAAGCCAGGGCAATATTGTGAACGACCTGATATTCAAGCGAGAGCCCGATAGGGATATACCAACTTGTGTCGCTTTCATCGATGCGCCTCGGCCCAACCCCACGGTCAAGACCGACATGCATCAAGCCGAAACCGGTGAAGGGAACCAGGTTGATGCCGTTGTTGAAACGGAGATGATACTTCGCAACGCCCGCAAAGGAGATCTGGAAGAGATCTCCCGTCGGAGTAATCTGCATCATCGGGCCGAATGAAAAATTCCGATCGGGGTAATAGTCGACATTGAACCCGAGATTGAAGACCGTGTCGTTGACTGTCCCGGCGGTAAAGCCCAGATCCGACCCGGCCCCCCAGCGATTCTCTTCCGCAGAAGCCGGCGACACAACAACACCGAGCCAGAGTAACCCCGCAAGTGTCAGACTGAGAAATCCGCAACGCTCAGATATGCGCATGACGACACCTCGCTCAACGTTGGCCGACTCTAACACAGCACCTGGGGGTGGACAAGCCGCTTGAGCAGCAGATACGCCGTGCAGTATCCTCCCCGCAGCCAAACCGAATGAGGTGCATCGATCATGACTCCCGCACAGGCCGCAACCGCATTGCTCCAGGCAATGCCACTGCCGCCATCTCTTGCACAACTCGAAGAATACGGACTCGCCGCATCTCCCTCGACCGCGCAGGCGATAACACGGGAGATCCTCTCCTTGAACCTGTACTGGATTATCGCCGCCATTGAGGCGCACATTCCGATGAAGTATCGGGATGCGATCCGGGACACCCTGTTGGAGTCAATCAAGACGACGTGGTGGGTATCGGGGCAACTCGGTCCCGGCACCTGGGACTCATATCACACAGAATTGAACGAGCGGCGCGCCCGGTACAGCCGACTCGTCGATCACGAAGGCCTGAGCCACATGGCGGTCAGCGCCGAAGCAGCATCGCAAATCGAACATCAAGACATCATCCCCTTTGAAGACCGGGACAAGTTACTGGTCCTCATGATCGACTACGCACCGGCAGCGGAATACGGCAGGCTGCTTGAGGAAGTGGGCTAACGCGGGACCCGCTCTACAGGCTGTGGAAAACTCGTTTTTATTTCTGTGGCCACCATAAGCATTGATAATCGAGACAACACTAACTTGTCAGGCAGGATGCTCAAAATGGCCGTCCAGCAAGGCCGCAGCGAGCGAAGAGGCGAGGCGTACGCTCCGGTACGTTGAGCCTCTGAGCGACGTGAGAACGCCGCTGGCGGACTTTTTCAGCATCCTGCTAGAGATACCGGTGCGAGGGACGACGCCAGACGGATTGCGACCGAACGGGTGAAATGGAGCCGGACATACCAGAAAAAATACGGGATCACCTCACGGGAAGCCAAGAACCTCCCACCCGGAAAAACTGAAGAAATCCAACACTTGGCTAAACGGGTCTACCGGGCACTTGAGCTGAGCGGGTATGCACGGATCGACATGCGGATGGATGCAGACGGGCAGCTCTATGTCCTGGAAGCCAATCCAAATCCGCAGATCGCGCACGATGAGGATTTCGCCGACTCAGCGGAAAAGGCAAACTACCACTACCAGGAGCTGTTGCAGGAAATCCTGAACGTCGGCCTTCGCTGGCATCCGGCTAAAGCGGCGTGACCCCGAAACAATCGTCCGAGGTTACGGTTCAGGCTGAGGTCAAGCTAACGCAAATCAAATCCTCACTCACCTAAACCTTAGCCTATATTCTCCCCCGTTTGCTACGGTCCCCACCGGAAACCGAACATCAGCGCCACGCTCGTTTTGTCTTCCTCGCGGAGAGCAGGCGTCAGATCGATATTGTGCAGATTCACAATCACCGTCGAAGCCAGGGCAATATTGTGGACAATCTGATATTCGAGCGAAAGCCCGATAGGAATATACCAACTCGTGTCGCTTTCATCGATGCGCCTCGGCCCAATCCCACGGTCAAGACCGACGTGCATCAAGCCGAAGCCGGTGAAAGGGACAAGGTTGATGCCGTTGCTGAAACGGAGATGATACTTCGCAGCGCCCGCAAAAGAGATTTGGAAGAGATCTCCCGTCGGAGTAATCTGCATCATCGGGCCGAACGAAAAATTCCGATCGGGGTAATAGTCAACATTGAACCCAAGATTGAAGACGGTATCGTGAACGCTGCCGGCAGTAAAGCCCAGGTCAGACCCAGCCCCCCAGCGGTTCTCTTCCGCAAAGGCCGGCGACACAACAAGGCCGAGCCAGAGCAACCCCGCAAGCGTCACACTGAGCAATCTACGACAGTCAGATATTCGCATGGCGACTCCTCGCTCAACGTTGGCCGACTCTAGCACAGCACCTGGAGACGGACAAGCCGCTTGAGCAGCAGACAAACCATGCAGTATTCTCTCCGCAGCCAAACCGAATGAGGTGCATCGATCATGACTCCCGCACAAGCCGCAGCCACGTTGCTCCAGACGATGCCGCTGCAGCCATCCCTCGCACAACTCGAAGAGTACGGACTCACCGCATCTGCCTCGACCGCTCAGGCGATAACGCGGGAGATCCTCTCATTGAATCTGTATTGGATTATCGCCGCCATCGAGGCGCACATTCCGATGAAGTATCGGGATGCGATCCGAGACACCCTGTTGGAATCGATTAAAACGACGTGGTGGGCATCGGGGCAGCTCGGTCCCGGCACCTGGGACTCATATCACACAGAATTGGAGGAGCGGCGCACCCGGTACAGCCAACTCATCGACCACGAAGGCCTGAACCATATGGCGGTCAGCGCCGAAGCGGCATCGCAAATCGAAAATCAGGGCTTCATCCCCTTTGAAGACCGGGACAAGCTACTGGTCCTCATGATCGACTACGCACCGGCAGCGGAATACGGAAAGCTGCTTGAGGATGTCGGCTAGCGCGGGGCCCTCTCTAGTAGGCTGCGGGAAAACGCCGTGCAGGCATGAATCACCGCAGAAATCTTGTCGAATGGTTCTGAAGATGTCAGATCCGCAGGATGCTCAAAATGGCCGTCCGGCAAGGCCGCAGCGAGCAAAGAGGCGAGGCGTACGCTCCGGTACGTTGAGCCTCTGAGCGACGTGAGAACGCCGCTGGCGGACTTTTTCAGCATCCTGCTAGAGATACCGGTGCGAGGTCGAGTTCGTACAAAAGAGGCGCGCCGGTGGGAATATTCAACTCCAGGACCTGTTCCTTCGACAATTGCTCCAGCTGCATCACCAACGCGCGAAGACTGTTGCCATGCGCCGCAATCAAAATAGTTTCGCCCTTCAGAACACAGGGTTTGATCCTGGTGTCGTAATAGGGCAGGACCCGCTCAGCCGTATCTTTCAGGCTTTCTCCGCCAGGCGGCCGTACATCGTAGCTTCGCCTCCAGATCTTGACCTGAGCATCTCCATATTTCGTCGCGGTCTCGGCCTTGTTCAACCCCTGCAACTCTCCATACATCCGTTCGTTCAGGGCCTTGTCTTTTTCGATAGGAATGGCCGTTTGGCCGATGGCCTCCAACACGAACCGCAAGGTCTCGTTCGCGCGGCTCAGGACAGAGGTGAACGCACGGTCGAAGGTAAACCCCTTGAGCTTGTCTCCGGCGTTCTTGGCCTCTTCAACACCGCGCGGTGAGAGCGGCACATCGACCCAGCCAGTGAAGCGGTTTTCCAGATTCCATTGCGATTCGCCGTGACGGAGTAGAACCAACCGAGCCATGGTGCGTTCCTCTCGATGGATGATCATCAACGATCCGGAGCCGGCCCCAGAATACTGGATTGCGGCTTCAAGTCAAGCCGATACCCGCACGCGAGCTGCGATCCCATTGGCACTCTGATCCGTGAGTACACGGGGCAGTAGAACACTCAATCCTCGTCACACTCGTCACGGCCGCCGATCTGGCAGGCTTTGCCGGAAGTTGGTCGGAATCCGCGGGACCTTCTTGCACCATCTTGATGAGCGTCATCATAAAGAGAAGGTAAAATGCGACGCCAACCCAGATGACGTAGGGTTGCACTCCACCCGCTTCTTTGAGCGCCTGCTCTTGCGCCGGTGGATTCAGCTGACCGGCCTTCTTGATCTCGCCGATCTGTTCCCGGCAATGCCAATAGTACAAGTAGTTCGACGTCGCCCCTGCAATGATGCTCCAGACAAGGCCCGATGAGATATCCCCAGTCATGTAGGTCGAAATCATGGGACCCACGGCATAGACGAACGCATGGAGATACATCTTCCGATAGAGAAACCAGAGAAAGGAGATGAAGAGAAATGCGGGCCAATTCCAAGACAAGGCAAATTTTGGCTGGCCGTTCGCTGAAAACTTCTTGAATTGAATCAGGTACTGATCGGCATTGGGACCGATAAATTGCCGCCAGCGTGATTCTTCATCCTGAATCGGCGGGGGCGAAGGAGCGACGGGATCGGCAACGGAC
>JABMDE010000093.1:18165-22250 GCA_015904055.1 Nitrospira sp.
CGATAAATTGCCGCCAGCGTGATTCTTCATCCTGAATCGGCGGGGGCGAAGGAGCGACGGGATCGGCAACGGACTCTGCGGCAGCGGCTATGTCGAGAGACGTCCCGCACTGATGACAGAAGGAGGCGTCGTCTGGATTCTGTTGGTTGCACTGGCTGCACAACTTCATTGCCGCGCAGCTTATCACACTCGGAAGCGATACAACCGCCTCTCCGTTCGCAGGCCTATCGTCCCCTGCTCCCCTTATTGCTTTCACTTGAACCCTGTGCTAACTTCCCTTTCTTTCTAATGGGATACGCAGTGCCATGCCGACTGAAGAATTGAAAGACGGTGCAGCCAAGTACCTGATGCAGACCTACACGCGTCAACCGATCTCAATTGTTCGAGGTCGTGGCGCGAAGGTCTACGATATGGAAGGCCGGGAGTACCTCGACTTTGTCGGCGGCATCGCAGTCAATCTGTTGGGCCATGGACATCCGGACCTTGTCCAGGCCATCCAACAGCAAGCGGCGCAGCTGATCCATGTGTCGAATCTCTACTACACGGAGCCGCAGGTCACATTGGCAAAAATCCTCGTCGAGCACTCTTTCGCCGACCGCGTGTTCTTCTGCAACAGCGGCGCGGAAGCCAATGAAGCCGCTATCAAGCTCGCGCGGCGCTATGCGCATATGAAGTATGGCGAGAGCCGGTTCGAAATCATCACGATGAAGAATTCGTTCCATGGCAGGACGCTGGCCACGATCACCGCCACAGGGCAAGACAAGGTTCAGAAGGGTTTCGAGCCGCTGCTGCCGGGTTTTTCCTACGCGCCATTCAACGATATGGCTGCGATCGAAGCCATGGCCAGTGAACGGACTGCAGGCATCATGCTGGAGCCGGTGCAAGGCGAAGGCGGCGTGCATGTGGCCGGCCGCGAATACCTCACGCGCCTTCGGGAATTCTGTACGGCACACGATATCCTGCTCATTTTCGACGAAGTACAAACCGGGATGGGCAGAACCGGCACACTCTTCGCCTATGAGCAATTGGGAGTAGCACCCGACATCATGACCCTGGCCAAGGGGTTGGGCGGCGGAGTGCCAATCGGAGCCTGCCTGGCAAAGGAGCCGGTTGCGGCGGCATTTTCACCTGGCGCCCATGCCTCTACCTTTGGTGGAAATCCGCTGGCCTGTGCCGCGGCAGTGGCCGTATGCCGGGCACTGCTTGAAGGACAGGTATTGGATCGAGTCAAGCCGATGGGCGACTACCTGGCCAACGCCTTGACTGAATGCAAAGCCCGCCATCACGTCGTACGAGACGTCCGCGGCATCGGGCTTCTACAGGGTATGGAATTGGACATCGACGCCAAAACGGTGGTTGCCGAGGCATTATCGCGCGGCGTGCTCATCAATGCAGCCGGCGAGCGGGTGCTGCGATTTGTGCCGCCGTTGGTGATCACAACACAAGAAATCGACCAGCTGATCGACACGTTGGACGCGATCTTCACTCGGTGAATGATGGAAAAGAAAGACGCCCATTGCGCATGACACGGCAGGCTCACCAGCGACCGCGCAGGCCCGCCTATGCCAAAGATCTTCTGGACGTGGCGGCAATGCCGCGCAAACAGATCGATGATTTGCTGCGCCTGGCGGCCTCGCTGAAAACCAAGCAGCGCCAATCGACACCCCATCGGCTCTTGCCCGGCAAAACACTGGGGCTACTATTCCAAAAGCCATCGACACGCACCAGGGTGTCGTTCGAAGCCGGCATGAACCAGCTGGGAGGCCATGCGCTGGTGCTTCCCATGGGAGATATTCAGCTCTCCCGTGGAGAAACGGTCTCGGACACGGCGCGTGTGCTCTCCCGTTACTTGGATGGAATCGTAATTCGAACCTACGACCACTCTGTCGTCGAGGAATGGGCGGCGGAGGCCAGCATGCCTGTGATCAATGGGCTGACGGACCATAGCCATCCATGCCAGGCGCTGTCCGATCTCCTGACCATCCAAGAAGTCAAAGGCCGGCTCAAAGGATTGACCCTTGCGTACATCGGAGACGGGAATAACGTCGCCAATTCTCTCATTGAAGCAGGCGTCAAAATGGGCATGCGGGTCGTAACCGGATGCCCGGCTGGTTATCAACCGGATCAACATGTCATCGACCGGGCGATCGTCGAAGCAGAAACCACCGGCGGCGCGGTCGAGATCCTGGAAAATCCCCAGGTCGCGGTGAAGGAAGCGGACGTGGTCTACACCGACGTCTGGATCAGTATGGGGCGCGAACGTGAGCAAGCGAGGAGGCTGAAAACCCTGGCCTCCTATCAGCTCAACGGAAAGCTGCTTCAACGTGCCAAACCGGATGCCATCGTCATGCATTGTTTACCGGCTCATCGTGGGGAAGAGATCGCGGCAGACGTACTCGATGGACCACAGTCGGTCGTCATCGATCAGGCGGAAAACCGACTGCATATGCAGAAAGCGATTCTGGTGCAGTTGCTCACTCGACAGAAAGGCGGATAGTCCGAAATCAACATGGCACGTAAACCGATCAAGAAAATTGTCCTGGCTTACTCAGGCGGGCTCGACACCTCCGTGATTTTGAAATGGCTGCAAGAAACGTATGACGCCGAGGTCATCGCCTTCTGCGCCGATCTCGGCCAGGGTGAAGATCTGCGGGCCATCAAGGCCAAAGCGCAGAAACTCGGCGTGAAAAAAGTCTATGTCGAAGACCTGCGCGAAACGTTTGTCAAAGACTATGTGTTCCCGATGTTGCGCGGCAATGCCATGTATGAAGGCTGCTATCTGCTGGGCACCTCCATTGCCCGTCCGCTGATCGCGCGCCGGCAGGCCGAGATCGCTCTCAAAGAAGGCGCCGAAGCGGTCTCGCACGGCGCAACAGGCAAGGGGAACGATCAGGTGCGATTCGAGCTGACCTATACGGCGCTCGCGCCCGGTCTGAAGATCATCGCCCCCTGGCGGGAATGGACGATGCGGTCGAGACGCGAATTGATCGAGTACGCCGAACGCCATGGCATTCCGATCACCGCGACGAAAGCCAAACCCTACAGCATGGATCTGAACCTCTTCCATATCAGCTATGAGGGAGGCATTCTCGAAGATCCCTGGTCGGCGCCGCCGGATGAAATATTCCAAATGACGGTCTCGCCGGAACAAGCCCCGGACAAGCCGCTGGAAGTTGAGATCGAATACGTCGCCGGCAACCCCGTGGCCGTCGACGGCAAAAAAATGAGCCCGGCGACGCTGCTGGCCCATCTCAACAAACTGGGCGGCGCACATGGAATCGGGCGAGTCGATCTGGTCGAGAATCGTTACGTCGGCATGAAGTCTCGCGGGGTCTACGAAACACCGGGCGGTACAATTCTCCATGTCGCCCACCGGGGGCTTGAGTCTTTGACGATGGACCGAGAAGTGCTCCACTTCCGAGACAGTTTGATCCCGAGGTACGCCGATCTCATCTACAACGGCTATTGGTTCAGCCCTGAGCGTGACATGATCCAGACTGCGATCGATGCCGCCCAAAAAGATGTGAGCGGCACGGCACGCGTCAAGCTGTACAAGGGCGGGTGCACACTCGCCGGCCGTAAATCCAAGAATTCCCTCTATCGTTTGGACATCGCCACATTCGAAGAGGACGAGGTCTATGACCAAAAGGACGCGGAGGGATTCATCCGCTTAAACGGGTTGCGATTGAAAATCAGAGCTCAGCGGAGGAAGGCTTCGACCTAATGGCGACGGCAAAACAAACCCGCCGGACGGCCGCCGCTTCCGGCAAAGCCTGGGGAGGGCGGTTTCGCGAGAATACGAACCGGCTTGTCGAAGCGTTCACCGTCTCGGTGGCAGTGGATCGGCGGCTCTATGCCCATGACATCCAAGGCAGCATCGCCCATTGCCATACACTCGGGAAAGCACGCGTGCTGTCGCCCCGAGAAACAAAAACCATTGTGCGCGGGCTTATCCTGGTCAAGACGGAGCTGGACCGGGGACGCTTCAAGTTTGCGCCCCACGACGAAGATATTCACATGGCGATTGAACGGCGGTTGACCGAACTGATCGGTCCCTTGGGCGGCAAGCTGCACACGGGCCGGAG
>JABMDE010000093.1:22370-25214 GCA_015904055.1 Nitrospira sp.
CGATAAATTGCCGCCAGCGTGATTCTTCATCCTGAATCGGCGGGGGCGAAGGAGCGACGGGATCGGCAACGGACTCTGCGGCAGCGGCTGTGTCGAGCGACGTCCCGCACTGATGACAGAAGGAGGCGTCGTCTGGATTCTGTTGGTTGCACCCGCTGCACAACTTCATCGCCGCGCAGCTTATCACACTCGGAAGCGATACAACTGCCTCTCCGTTCACAGATCCATTGTCCCCTGCCACCCTTATTGCTTTCACTTCGACCCTGTGCTAACTTCCCTTTCTTTCTAATGGGATACGTGGTGTCATGCCGACTCAAGATTTGAAAGACAACGCGGCCAAGTACCTGATGCAGACCTACATGCGTCAGCCGATCTCGATCGTTCGAGGCCAAGGCGCGAAGGTCTATGACATGGAAGGCCGGGAGTATCTCGATTTTGTCGGCGGCATCGCCGTCAATCTGTTGGGCCATGGACATCCGGACCTCGTCCAGGCCATCCAACAGCAAGCGGCACAACTGATCCACGTGTCGAACCTCTACTACACGGAACCGCAAGTCACATTGGCAAAAATTCTCGTCGAGCACTCCTTTGCCGACCGCGCGTTCTTCTGCAACAGCGGCGCGGAAGCCAATGAAGCCGCCATCAAGCTCGCACGGCGCTATGCGCACATGAAATACGGCGAGAGCCGGTTCGAAATCATCACGATGAAGAATTCGTTCCATGGCAGGACGCTGGCCATGATCACCGCCACGGGGCAAGACAAGGTTCAGAAGGGTTTCGAGCCGCTGATGCCGGGATTTTCCTATGCGCCATTCAACGACATGGCTGCGATCGAAGCCATGGCCGGCGAGCGGACTGCCGGCATCATGCTGGAACCCGTGCAAGGCGAAGGCGGGGTGCATGTAGCCGGCCGCGAATACCTCACGCACCTTCGGGAATTCTGTACGGCACACGATATCCTGCTCATTTTCGACGAAGTGCAAACCGGGATGGGCAGGACCGGCACGCTCTTCGCCTATGAGCAATTGGGAGTGGCGCCCGACATCATGACCCTGGCCAAGGGGTTGGGCGGCGGAGTTCCGATCGGAGCCTGCCTGGCGAAGGAGTCGGTTGCAGCGGCATTTTCGCCCGGCGCCCACGCCTCTACCTTTGGTGGAAACCCGCTGGCCTGCGCCGCGGCCGTAGCCATATGCCGGGCACTGCTTGAAGGACAGGTATTGGATCGAGTCAAGCCGATGGGCGACTACCTGGCCCAAGCCTTGACTGAGTGCAAAGCCCGCCATCACGTCGTACGGGACGTCCGCGGTATCGGACTCCTACAGGGCATGGAATTGGACATCGACGCCAAAACGGTGGTTGCCGAGGCCTTATCTCGCGGCGTGCTTATCAATGCGGCAGGCGAGCGGGTGCTGCGATTTGTGCCTCCGCTGGTGATCACAGCACAAGAAATCGACCAGCTGATCGACACGTTGAACGCGATCTTCACTCGGTGAATGGTGAAAGAGATATCCATCGCATGACAAAGCAGCCTCACCAGCGACCACGCAGGCCCGGCTACGCCAAAGATCTTCTGGACGTGGCGGCAATGCCGCGCAAACAGATCGATGATTTGCTGCGCCTGGCGGCCTCGCTGAAAACCAAGCAGCGCCAATCGACGGCCCATCGGCTCTTGCCCGGCAAGACACTGGGGCTGTTGTTCCAAAAACCGTCGACACGCACCAGGGTGTCGTTCGAAGCCGGCATGAACCAGCTGGGAGGCCATGCGCTGGTGCTTCCCATGGGAGACATTCAGCTCTCCCGTGGAGAAACGGTCTCGGACACGGCGCGTGTGCTCTCCCGTTACTTGGATGGAATCGTGATTCGAACCTACGACCACGCCGTCGTCGAGGAATGGGCGGCGGAGGCCAGTATGCCGGTGATCAATGGACTGACAGACCATAGCCATCCATGCCAGGCGCTGTCCGATCTCCTGACGATCCAAGAAGTCAAAGGCCGGCTCAAGGGACTGACCCTTGCGTACATCGGAGACGGGAATAACGTCGCCAATTCTCTCATTGAAGCAGGTGTCAAAATGGGCATGCGGGTCGTCGCCGGATGTCCGGCCGGTTATCAACCGGATCAACACGTCATCGACCGGGCGATCGTCGAAGCCGAAACCACCGGCGGCGCGGTCGAGATCCTGGAAAATCCCCAGGTAGCGGTGAAAGAAGCGGACGTGATCTACACCGACGTCTGGATCAGTATGGGGCGCGAACGTGAACAGGCAAGGCGGCTGAAAATCCTGGCCTCCTATCAGCTCAACGGAAAGCTGCTTCAACGGGCCAAACCGGATGCCATCGTCATGCATTGTTTACCTGCCCATCGTGGAGAAGAGATCGCGGCAGACGTACTCGACGGTCCACAGTCGGTCGTCATCGATCAGGCGGAAAACCGGCTGCATATGCAAAAAGCGATTTTGGTGCAGCTGCTCACTCGACAGAAAGGCGGATAGTCCGAAACCACCATGACACGCAAACCGATCAAGAAAATTGTCCTGGCCTACTCAGGCGGGCTCGACACCTCCGTGATTTTGAAATGGCTGCAAGAAACGTATGACGCCGAGGTCATTGCCTTCTGCGCCGATCTCGGCCAGGGCGAAGATCTGCGGGCCATCAAAGCCAAGGCGCAGAAGCTCGGCGTGAAGAAGGTCTATGTCGAGGACCTGCGTGAAACGTTCGTCAAAGACTATGTGTTCCCGATGTTGCGCGGCAACGCCATGTATGAAGGCTGCTATCTGCTGGGCACCTCCATTGCCCGTCCGTTGATCGCGCGCCGGCAGGCCGAGATCGCCCTGAAAGAAGGCGC
>JABMDE010000093.1:25334-31034 GCA_015904055.1 Nitrospira sp.
AGACGGATTGCGACCGAACGGGTGAAATGGAGCCGGACATACCAGAAAAAATACGGGATCACCTCACGGGAAGCCAAGAACCTCCCACCGGGGAAAGCCGAAGAAATCCAACATTTGGCCAAACGGGTCTACCGGGCGCTTGGGCTCAACGGATATGCACGGATCGACATGCGGATGGATGCAGAAGGGCAGCTCTATGTCCTGGAAGCCAATCCGAATCCGCAGATCGCGCACGATGAGGATTTCGCCGACTCCGCGGAAAAAGCAAACTACCACTACCAGGAGCTGTTACAGGAAATCCTGAACGTCGGCCTTCGCTGGCGTCCTGCCAAAGCGGCGTGAGCCCGAAACAATCGTCCAAGGTTAAGGTTCAGCCTATCTTCTTCCCTGCAGGCTACGGTCCCCACCGGAGGCCGAACATCAGCGCCACGCTGTTGTTGTCTTTTTCAGGCAGGGATGGAGAGAGGTCGATACTGTGCAGATTCACGATGACCGTCGAGGCGACGGCGATATTGTGGACGATTTGATATTCCAGCGAGGCCCCTACCGGGATGTACCAACTCGTGTCGTTCCGATCAATCCTGGACGGCCCGGCGCCCCGATCGAGATCGGCGTGAATCAGTCCGAAGCCGGCAAAGGGAACCACGTTGATGCCGTTGCTGAAACGGAGATGATATTTCGCAACACCCGCAAAGGAGATTTGGAACAGGTCTCCAGTCGGAGTAATCTGCATCATCGGGCCGACTGAAAAATTGCGATCCAGATAATAATCGACGTTGAATCCCAGATTGAACACGGTGTCGTTCACCGAACCGGCGACAAAGCCCACATCCGTGCCGACTCCCCAGCGGTTGTCCTCCGCAGAAGCCGAGGGCACAACAAGGCCGAACCAGAGCAACCCCCCAAGCGTAAGACTGAGCAATGCGCGACGGTCAGACATTCGCATAACGACTCCTCGCTCAACGTTGGCCGACTCTAACACAGCACCTGATGACGGACAAGCCGCTTGAGCAGCAGACTGGCCGTGCAGTATCCTCCCCGCAGCCAATCCGAATGAGGTGATTCGATCATGACTCCCGCACAAGCCGCAGCCGCGTTGCTCCAGACGATGCCGCTGCCGCCATCCCTCGCACAGCTCGAAGAATACGGACTCACCACATCTGCCTTAACAGCTCAGGCGATTTCGCGAGAAATCCTCTCCTTGAATCTGTACTGGATCATCGCCGCCATCGACGCGCACATTCCGATGAAGTATCGGGATGCAATCCAGGAAACCCTATTGGAATCGATCAAGACGACTTGGTGGGCATCGGGGCAGCTCGGTCCCGGCACCTGGGACTCCTATCTCACAGAATTGGACGAGCGGCGAGTCCGGTACAGCCGACTCGTCGACCAGGAAGGCCTGAGCCACATGGCAGTCAGCGCCGAAGCGGCTTCACAGATCGAAAATCAGGGCATCATCCCCTCTGAAGACCGGGACAAGTTACTGGTTCTCATGATCGACTACGCGCCGGCAGCGGAATACGGGAAGCTGCTTGAGGATGTGGGCTAGCGCGGGAGTCGCGCGACCGGCGAGACTAGGAGAGATGAACGAACCGGCCCTTCGCACATTTCTCGCAAGTCGCGCGAGTCCCGCACGGGGCCACCTCAGAGATACCGGTGCGAGAGCACCTTGCCGCTATTGTCGAGTTCGTACAAGAGAGGCGCGCCGGTGGGAATGTTCAACTCCAAGACCTGCTCCTTCGATAATTGCTCCAGCTGCATCACCAGCGCGCGAAGACTGTTGCCATGCGCCGCAATCAAAATAGTTTCACCCTTGAGCACGCAGGGTTTGATCCTGGTGTCGTAATAGGGCAGTACCCGCTCCGCCGTATCCTTCAGGCTTTCTCCGCCAGGCGGCCTTACATCGAAGCTTCGCCTCCAGATCTTGACCTGTGCGTCTCCATATTTCGTCGCGGTCTCGGCCTTGTTCAACCCCTGCAGCTCTCCATACATCCGTTCATTCAGGGCCTTGTCTTTTTCGATAGGAATGGCCGTTTGTCCGATGACCTCCAACACGAACCGCAAGGTCTCGTTCGCGCGGCTCAGGACAGAGGTGAACGCACGGTCGAAAGTGAACCCCTTGAGCTTGTCTCCGGCGTTCTTGGCCTCTTCGACGCCGCGCGGTGAGAGCGGTACATCGACCCAGCCAGTGAAGCGGTTTTCCAGATTCCATTGCGATTCGCCGTGACGGAGCAGGACCAGCCGAGCCATGGTACGTTCCTCTCGATGGATGATAATCAAGGATCCGGAGCCGGCCCCAGAATACTGGATTGCGTCTTCAAGTCAAGCCGGTAATAACACGCGAGCTGCGATCCCATTGACCCTCTGATCCGGGAATACACGGGGCGGCAGGACAACCGATCCTCGTCATGCTTGTCACTTCCGCCGATCTGGCAGGTTTCGCCGGAAGTTGGTCGGAATCCGGCGGACCCTCTTGGACCATCTTGATGAGCGTCATCATGAAGAGAAGGTAAAATGCGACGCCGACCCAGATGACGTAGGGTTGCACTCCACCCGCTTCTTTGAGCGCCTGCTCTTGCGCCGGTTGATTCAGCTGACCGGCCTTCTTGATCTCGCCGATCTGTTCCCGGCAATGCCAATAGTACAAGTAGTTCGCCGTCGCCCCTGCGATGACACTCCAAACAAGGCCTGATGAGACATCCCCCGTCAGATAGGTCGAAACCATGGGGCCCACGGCATAGACGAACGCATGGAGGTACATTTTTCGATAGAGAAACCAGAGGAAGGAGATGAAGAGAAATGCGGGCCAGTTCCAAGACAGGGCAAATTTGGGCTGGCCGTTCGCTGAAAACTTCTTAAACTGAACCAGGTACCGATCGGCATTGGGACCGATAAATTGCCGCCAGCGTGATTCTTCATCCTGAATCGGCGGGGGCGAAGGAGCGACGGGATCGGCAACGGACTCTGCGGCAGGGGCACCTCCATTGCCCGTCCGTTGATCGCGCGCCGGCAGGCCGAGATCGCCCTGAAAGAAGGCGCCGAAGCGGTCTCGCACGGCGCAACAGGCAAGGGGAACGATCAGGTGCGATTCGAGTTGACCTATACGGCGCTCGCGCCCGGTCTTAAAATCATCGCCCCCTGGCGTGAATGGACGATGCGGTCGAGACGCGAATTGATCGAATACGCGGAACGCCATGGCATTCCGATCACGGCGACGAAAGCCAAACCCTACAGCATGGACCTGAATCTCTTCCATATCAGCTATGAGGGCGGCATTCTCGAAGATCCCTGGTCGGCGCCGCCGGACGAAATATTCCAAATGACGGTCTCGCCGGAGCGAGCTCCGGATAAGCCGCTGGAAGTTGAGATCGAGTACGTCGCCGGCAACCCCGTGGCCGTCGACGGCAAAAAAATGAGCCCGGCGACCCTGTTGGCCCATCTCAATAAATTGGGCGGCGCACATGGAATCGGCCGGGTTGATTTGGTCGAAAATCGCTATGTCGGCATGAAATCCCGCGGGGTCTACGAAACGCCGGGCGGTACCATTCTCCATGTCGCCCACCGGGGGCTTGAATCCTTGACGATGGATCGTGAAGTGCTCCACTTCCGGGACAGCTTGATCCCGCGGTACGCCGATCTCATCTACAACGGGTATTGGTTCAGTCCCGAGCGTGACATGATCCAGACGGCGATCGATGCCGCCCAAAAAGATGTGAGCGGCACGGCACGCGTCAAGCTGTACAAGGGCGGGTGCACGCTCGCCGGCCGGAAATCCAAAAACTCCCTCTACCGTCTGGACATCGCCACCTTCGAAGAAGACGAGGTCTACGACCAAAAGGACGCGGAGGGATTCATCCGCTTGAACGGGTTGCGATTGAAAATCAGAGCTCAACGGCGGAAGGCTTCGACCTAATGGCGACCGCAAAACGAACCCGCCGCACGGCCGCCGCTGCCGGCAAGGCCTGGGGAGGGCGGTTTCGCGAGAACACGAACCGGCTTGTCGAAGCATTCACCGTCTCGGTGGCAGTGGATCGGCGGCTCTATGCCCATGATATCCAGGGAAGCATCGCCCATTGCCAGACACTCGGGAAGGCACGCGTGCTGTCACCCCGCGAAACAAAAACTATTGTGCGTGGACTTGTCCTGGTCAAGACGGAGCTGGATCGGGGGCAGTTCAAGTTTGCGCCACACGACGAAGATATTCACATGGCGATTGAACGGCGGTTGACCGAACTGATCGGTCCCCTGGGCGGCAAGCTGCACACGGGCCGGAGCAGAAACGATCAGGTGGCGTTGGACATTCGACTCTATCTCCGGGACCGACTCGACCGGCTGACTGAGCGATGCACAGAGTTTCAACGCGTCGTGCTGGCTCAGGCACAGGCGAATCTTCCGATCGCCATGCCCGGCTATACCCACTTGCAACGGGCGCAGCCCGTCCTGTTTGCCCATCACCTGCTCGCGTATGTGGAGATGGTCGAGCGGGACAAGGGACGCTTCCGCGACGCTAAAACCAGGCTCAACGTCATGCCGCTCGGATCAGGAGCCTTGGCCGGCACGAATTATCCGGTGGATCGGCGATATACCGCCAAACTGCTGGGGTTCCCGGCCGTCACGGCCAACAGCATGGATGCGGTATCCGATCGCGACTTCATGATCGAAACGGCATCCGCGTTATCCATTGCCATGATGCATTTGTCCCGGCTCAGCGAAGAATTGATTCTCTGGGCGTCGCAGGAATTCCGGTTTGTCGAGCTGCCGGACGCATTTTGCACCGGCAGCAGCATGATGCCGCAGAAAAAGAATCCCGATGTGCCCGAGTTGGTTCGAGGCAAGACCGGACGTGTCTATGGCCACCTGATGAACCTTCTCGTCACCCTCAAGGCGCTCCCGTTGAGTTATAATCGGGACTTGCAAGAGGACAAGCCGGCGCTCTTCGATGCACTCGACACGGTAGAGGCCTCCCTGAATATCATGACCGAATTGATGCGCCGCCTCACGGTGAACCGGGACGTGCTCGCACAGTCGTTACAAAGCGGTGGTTTTCTTGCAACCGAATTAGCCGACTACCTGGTGGAACGCGGGGTGCCCTTTCGTGAAGCGCATGGAATCACCGGACGGATCGTACGGTCGGCGATCGAACAGGCGCGCGAGTTGACTGATTTTTCATTGGAGGAACTGCGCACGTTCTCCGATCGAATTGAACGAGGAGTCTTCGCACGATTGACCGTTTTGGCGGCAATCGACCGGAAGCGACAGATCGGCGGAACGGCGCGTGGACGAGTGGAGCAACGGCTCAAAGAACTGGAGCGGTCACTGCGATGAAAGGTCTCGCACTCATCATCGCAGCAGGCCTGGTAAGTTCCTGCGGTGTGGTGGGGGCTCCGGTTGCGCCGGAAACCGTCGGAGTGACGCCCACCATCGAATCGCAAAAGAGGCAGCATGAGGCCCTGACGGCGCAGCAGCAGAAAGCGGCAGCGGCATCCGAAGAGCCGGACGCGGCACTGCCGGACCACGATGAGCTCCTGCCGCCGTTGCGTCCGGTCGGCACGAGATGAGACGTACCGGTCCGATTCGCGCAACGCGCGCGGGTGAGCACATTGACGGCTTGAACAAGGAATTTCAGCATGAATAATTTCGAGTATCGCCACGGTGAATTATATTGCGAGCACGTGCCCGTCAGCCGCATCGCAAAGG
>JABMDE010000093.1:31154-39122 GCA_015904055.1 Nitrospira sp.
ATCGCCATGCCCGGCTATACCCACTTGCAACGGGCGCAGCCCGTCCTGTTTGCCCATCATCTGCTCGCCTATGTGGAGATGGTCGAGCGGGACAAGGGACGCTTCCGCGATGCCAAAACCAGACTCAACGTCATGCCGCTCGGATCAGGAGCCTTGGCCGGAACGAATTATCCGGTGGATCGGCGATACACAGCCAAGCTTTTGGGTTTCCCGGCAGTGACGGCCAACAGCATGGATGCGGTATCCGATCGCGACTTCATGATCGAAACGGCATCAGCCTTATCCATTGCAATGATGCATTTGTCCAGGCTCAGCGAAGAGTTGATCCTCTGGGCATCGCAGGAATTCCGGTTTGTCGAGCTGCCGGACGCATTTTGCACCGGCAGCAGCATGATGCCGCAGAAAAAGAATCCCGATGTGCCCGAGTTAGTCCGAGGCAAGACCGGACGTGTCTATGGCCACCTCATGAATCTTCTCGTCACCCTCAAGGCGCTCCCGTTGAGTTATAATCGGGACTTGCAAGAGGACAAGCCGGCGCTCTTCGATGCGCTCGACACAGTAGAGGCCTCTCTGAATGTTATGACCGAATTGATGCGCCGCCTCAAGGTGAACCGAGAGGTACTCGCGCAGTCGTTACAGAGCGGTGGTTTTCTTGCCACCGAATTAGCCGACTACTTGGTGGAACGCGGTGTGCCCTTTCGTGAAGCGCATGGAATCACCGGACGGATCGTACGGTCGGCGATTGAACAGGAGCGCGAGCTAACTGATTTTTCATTGGAAGAGCTGCGCACGTTCTCCGATCGGATTGAGCGAGGAGTCTTCGCGCGATTGACTGTTTCGGCGGCAATCGACCGGAAGCGGCAGATCGGCGGAACGGCGCGTGGGCGAGTGGAGCAACGGCTCAAAGAATTGGAACGGTCACTGCGATGAAATATCTCGCACTCATCGTTGCCGCAAGCCTGGTGAGTTCCTGCGGTGTGGTGGGGGCGCCGGTTGCGCCAGAGACCGTCGGAGTGACGCCCACCATTGAATCGCAAAAGAAGCAGCATGAGGCCCTGACGGCACAGCAGCGGGAAGCGGCAGCTAAATCCGAAGAGCCGGACCCTGCCCTGCTGGACCACGATGAACTCCTGCCGCCGTTGCGTCCGGTAGGCACGAGATGAGACGTACCGGTCTGATTCGCGCAAGGCGCGCGGGTGAGCACATTGACGGCTTGAACGAGGAATTTCAGCATGAATAATTTTGAGTATCGCCACGGCGAATTATATTGCGAGCAGGTGCCCGTGAGCCGCATCGCAAAGGAGCTCGGCACTCCCTGTTATGTCTACAGTCATGCCACGCTCGTCCGCCATTTCAGGGCCTACGACAGCGCCTTCAAAAACATTCCCCATATCGTCGCTTTCGCGATGAAAGCCAACTCCAATCTGGCTATCTTGCGATTGATGGCGAAGGAGGGCAGCGGCGCAGATATCGTGTCGGGTGGGGAGCTATTTCGAGCCTTGAAAGCGGGCATCCCGGCCTCCAAGATCATCTTCGCTGGTGTCGGCAAATCGGCCGAGGAAATCCGCGATGCATTGAAGGCCGACATTCTCATGTTCAATATCGAATCGTCCGCGGAGATCCACGCGATCAACGAAGTCGCCGCCTCAGTCGACAAAAAGGCCCGGATCGCATTGCGGATCAATCCGGACGTAGACCCTAAAACGCATCCGTACATCTCGACCGGGATGAAGAAGAGCAAATTCGGCATCGCGGCGGACCGCGCGCTGGAAGAGTACAAAATGGCGTCCTCGCTGAGCCATATCGACATCGTCGGTGTCCATGCCCACATCGGCTCACAATTGACGGAGGTGACGCCGTTCGTCGATTCGCTGAAGAAAGTCGTGGCGCTTATCGATACGCTGAAAGGCCACGGCATCAATATCCGCTATCTGAACATCGGCGGCGGGCTCGGCATTACGTATGACGCGGAGAAACCGCCCTTACCTCAGGACTTGGCCGATGCAATCTCGCCGCTCGTCAAGGATTTGGGCTTGACGCTGGTGATGGAGCCGGGCCGTGTCATCGTCGGGAATGCCGGCATTCTCGTGACAAAAGCCCTCTACCGCAAAGAGGGAGAAGCGAAGACCTTCGTCATCGTCGACGCGGCTATGAACGACTTAATCCGCCCCAGCCTCTATGGCGCCTATCACGAAATCCGCCCGCTCGATGAAGCCGCCGGCCGTCGCGACAAACAACAGGTCGACATCGTCGGCCCGGTTTGCGAATCGGGAGATTTTCTGGCCAAAGACCGCCTGTTGGCGACGATCCAGCCGGAAGAACTGCTGGCCGTGATGAGTGCAGGCGCCTATGGGTTTGTCATGGCATCGAACTACAATTCCCGTCCCCGCGTACCAGAAGCGCTCATTAAGGACGGGGACATCCACGTGATTCGCGCGCGCGAAACCTACGACGACTTGATCAAGGGCGAAACCATTCCGGCCTTTCTCAGCTAAGAGGCGCTATCATGTTCACCGGCTCGCATGTTGCCATCGTCACACCGTTTCGGAAAAGCGTGATTGACGAACGGGCATTCTCCGATTTGATTGAATGGCAGATCGCCAGCGGCACAAACGGCATCGTGCCTTGCGGCACCACCGGCGAATCAGCCACACTGTCACATGAAGAGCACAACCGGGTCATTGAGTTGACGGTGGAAATCGTGAACCGGCGCGTGCCGGTCATCGCCGGGACCGGCTCGAACAGCACGGATGAGGCCATTGCGCTCACCCGACATGCAAAGCGGGCCGGAGCGGACGGCGCATTGCTGATCACACCGTACTACAACAAGCCCACCCAGGAAGGTCTCTATCGCCACTACAAAGCGGTGGCGGAATCCGTTGATCTTCCGCTCGTGCTGTACAACATTCCTGGACGCACCGGCGTCAACATGCTGCCCTCGACCATTGCCCGCCTGTCGGCGATCAAGACGATCGTCGGAGTCAAAGAAGGCAGCGGTTCGGTTCAGCAGGCATCGGATATCGTCCAGATGTGCGGCGACCGGTTGACCGTCTTGGCCGGGGATGATTCCTTGACGCTGCCGATGATGGCAGTCGGGGGAAAAGGCGTCATTACCGTGACCGCCAATATTGTACCGGCTGAAATGGCCGCGTTAGTGAAGGCCTTTTCCAATGGAAACCTTGCCGAAGCTCAGCGGATTCATTTCAAGCTGTCGCCGTTGTTCGCGGCATTGTTCTTTGAGACGAATCCGATTCCGGTCAAAGAGGCACTCGGAATGAGGGCACCTCCATTGCCCGTCCGTTGATCGCGCGCCGGCAGGCCGAGATCGCCCTGAAAGAAGGCGCCGAAGCGGTCTCGCACGGCGCAACAGGCAAGGGAAATGATCAGGTGCGATTCGAGCTGACCTATACGGCGCTTGCGCCCGGTCTGAAAATCATCGCCCCCTGGCGCGAATGGACGATGCGGTCGAGGCGCGAATTGATCGAATACGCGGAACGCCATGGCATTCCGATCACAGCGACGAAAGCCAAGCCCTACAGCATGGACTTGAACCTCTTCCATATCAGCTATGAGGGAGGCATTCTCGAAGATCCCTGGTCGGCGCCGCCGGATGAAATATTCCAAATGACGGTCTCGCCGGAGCAAGCCCCGGACAAGCCGTTGGAAGTTGAGATCGAGTACGTCGCCGGCAACCCCGTGGCTGTCGACGGCAAAAAAATGAGCCCGGCGACGCTCCTGGCCCATCTCAATAAACTGGGCGGCGCACATGGAATCGGCCGGGTCGATTTGGTCGAGAATCGCTACGTCGGCATGAAGTCTCGCGGGGTCTACGAAACACCGGGCGGTACGATTCTCCATGTCGCCCACCGGGGGCTTGAATCCTTGACGATGGACCGTGAAGTGCTCCACTTCCGGGACAGCTTGATCCCGCGGTACGCCGATCTCATCTACAACGGCTATTGGTTCAGTCCTGAGCGTGACATGATCCAGACTGCGATCGATGCCGCCCAAAAAGATGTAAGCGGCACGGCACGCGTCAAGCTATACAAGGGCGGGTGCACGCTCGCCGGCCGTAAATCCAAGAATTCCCTCTATCGTTTGGACATCGCCACATTCGAAGAGGAGGAGGTCTACGACCAAAAGGACGCGGAAGGATTCATCCGCTTGAACGGGTTGCGATTGAAAATCAGAGCTCAGCGGCGGAAGGCTTCGACCTAATGGCGACGGCAAAACGAACCCGCCGGACGGCCGCCGCTTCCGGCAAGGCCTGGGGAGGGCGGTTTCGCGAGAATACGAACCGGCTTGTCGAAGCATTCACCGTTTCGGTGGCAGTGGATCGGCGGCTCTATGCCCATGACATCCAAGGAAGCATCGCTCATTGCCACACCCTCGGGAAAGCACGCGTGCTGTCGCCCCGCGAAACGAAAACCATTGTGCGCGGGCTTATCCTGGTCAAGACGGAGCTGGATCGGGGGCGGTTCAAGTTTGCGCCCCACGATGAAGATATTCACATGGCGATTGAACGGCGGTTGACCGAACTGATCGGTCCCCTGGGCGGCAAGCTGCACACGGGCCGGAGCAGAAACGATCAAGTGGCGCTGGACATTCGACTCTATCTCCGGGACCGACTCGACCGGCTGACTGAGCGGTGTGCGGAGTTTCAACGCGTTTTGCTGTCCCAGGCACAAGCGAATCTTTCGATCGCAATGCCCGGCTATACCCACTTGCAACGGGCGCAGCCCGTCCTGTTTGCCCACCATCTGCTCGCCTATGTGGAGATGGTCGAGCGGGACAAGGGACGCTTCCGCGATGCCAAAACCAGGCTCAACGTCATGCCGCTCGGATCAGGAGCCTTGGCTGGAACGAATTATCCGGTGGATCGGCGATACACAGCCAAACTTCTGGGTTTCCCGGCAGTGACAGCCAATAGCATGGATGCGGTATCCGATCGCGACTTTATGATCGAAACGGCATCAGCTTTATCCATTGCAATGATGCATTTGTCCAGGCTCAGCGAAGAGTTGATCCTCTGGGCATCGCAGGAGTTCCGGTTTGTCGAGCTGCCGGACGCATTTTGCACCGGCAGCAGCATGATGCCGCAGAAAAAGAATCCCGATGTGCCCGAGTTGGTCCGAGGCAAGACCGGGCGTGTCTATGGCCACCTCATGAATCTTCTTGTCACCCTCAAGGCCCTCCCGTTGAGTTATAATCGGGACTTGCAAGAGGACAAGCCGGCGCTCTTCGATGCGCTTGACACAGTAGAGGCCTCCTTGAATGTCATGACCGAATTGATGCGCCGCCTCAAGGTGAACCGGGACGTGCTCACGCAATCGTTACAAAGCGGTGGTTTTCTTGCAACCGAATTAGCCGACTACCTGGTGGAACGCGGCGTGCCCTTTCGGGAAGCGCATGGAATCACCGGACGGATCGTACGGTCGGCGATTGAACAGGAGCGCGAGTTGACTGATTTTTCATTGGAGGAACTGCGCGCGTTCTCCGATCGGATTGAACGAGGTGTCTTCGCGCGGTTGACCGTTTCGGCGGCAATCGACCGGAAGCGGCAGATCGGCGGAACGGCGCGTGGACGAGTGGAGCAACGGCTCAAAGAACTGGAGCGGTCACTCCGATGAAACACCTCGCACTCATCATCGCAGCAGGCCTGGTGAGTTCCTGCGGTGTGGTGGGGGCGCCGGTTGCGCCGGAGACCGTCGGAGCTACGCCCACCATCGAATCGCAAAAGAGGCAGCATGAGGCCCTGACGGCGCAGCAACGGGAAACAGCGGCTAAATCCGAAGAACCGGACCCTGCCCTTCTGGACCACGATGAGCTCCTGCCGCCGTTGCGTCCGGTGGGCACAAGATGAGACGTACCGGCCTGATTCGCACAAGGTGCGCGGGTGGGCATATTGACGGCTTGAACGAGGAATTTCAGAATGAATAATTTCGAGTACCGCCACGGCGAATTGTATTGTGAGCAGGTGCCCGTCAGCCGCATCGCAAAAGAGCTCGGCACTCCCTGTTATGTCTACAGTCATGCCACGCTCGTCCGCCATTTCAAGGCATACGACAGCGCCTTCAAAAACATTCCCCATATCGTCGCCTTCGCAATGAAAGCCAACTCCAATCTGGCTATCCTGCGATTGATGGCGAAGGAAGGCAGCGGCGCGGATATCGTATCGGGCGGGGAACTGTTTCGAGCCCTCAAAGCGGGCGTGCCGGCCTCCAAGATCATCTTCGCCGGTGTCGGCAAATCGCCCGATGAAATTCGCGACGCATTGAAGGCCGACATCCTCATGTTCAACATCGAATCGTCCGCGGAGATCCATGCGATCAACGAGGTAGCCGCCTCGGTCGGCAAAAAAGCACGGGTCGCGTTGCGGATCAATCCGGACGTGGACCCCAAAACGCATCCGTACATCTCGACCGGGATGAAGAAGAGCAAGTTCGGCATTGCGGCGGATCGCGCGCTTGAAGAGTACAAAATGGCGTCCTCGCTGAGCCATATCGACATTGTCGGTGTCCATGCCCACATCGGTTCACAATTGACAGACGTGACGCCGTTCGTCGATTCGCTGAAGAAGGTCGTGGCGCTTATCGATACGCTGAAAGGCCACGGCATCAATATCCGCTATCTGAACATCGGCGGCGGGCTCGGCATCACCTATGATGCGGAGAAACCGCCCTTGCCTCAGGACTTGGCCGATGCGATCTCACCGCTCGTCAAGGATTTGGGATTGACGCTGGTGATGGAGCCGGGCCGTGTCATCGTCGGGAATGCCGGCATTCTCGTCACAAAAGCCCTCTACCGCAAAGAGGGGGAAGTGAAGACATTCGTCATCGTCGACGCGGCCATGAACGACTTAATCCGCCCCAGCCTCTATGGCGCCTATCACGAAATCCGCCCGCTCGATGAAGCCGCCGGCCGTCGCGACAAACAGCAAGTCGACATCGTCGGCCCGGTCTGCGAGTCGGGAGATTTTCTGGCCAAAGACCGGCTGTTAGCGGCTATCCAGCCGGAAGAATTGCTGGCCGTGATGAGCGCAGGCGCCTATGGGTTTGTCATGGCATCGAACTACAATTCCCGTCCCCGCGTACCAGAAGCGCTCATTAAGGACGGGGAAATCCACGTTATTCGCACGCGCGAAACCTACAACGACTTAATCAAGGGCGAAACCATTCCGGCCTTTCTCAGCTAAGAGGCGCCATCATGTTCACCGGTTCGCATGTTGCCATCGTCACACCCTTTCGGAAAAGCGCGATCGACGAGCGGGCATTCTCTGATTTGATTGAGTGGCAGATCGCCAGCGGCACAAACGGCATCGTGCCCTGCGGCACCACCGGCGAATCAGCCACACTGTCACATGAAGAACATAACCGGGTCATTGAGTTGACGGTGGAAATTGTGAACCGGCGCGTGCCGGTGATCGCCGGGACCGGTTCGAACAGCACGGACGAGGCTATTGCGCTCACTCAACATGCGAAACGGGCCGGAGCGGACGGCGCATTGCTGATCACACCGTACTACAACAAGCCCACCCAGGAAGGTCTCTATCGCCACTACAAAGCGGTGGCGGAATCCGTGGATCTTCCGCTCGTGCTGTACAACATTCCTGGACGCACCGGTGTCAACATGCTGCCCTCGACCATTGCCCGCCTTTCGGCGATCAAGACGATCGTCGGAGTCAAAGAAGGCAGCGGCTCGGTTCAGCAGGCATCGGATATTGTCCAGATGTGCGGCGACCGGTTGACCGTCTTGGCTGGGGATGATTCCTTGACGCTGCCGATGATGGCAGTCGGGGGAAAAGGCGTCATTACCGTGACCGCCAATATTGTACCGGCTGAAATGGCCGCGTTGGTGAAGGCCTTTTTCAATGGGAACATTGCCGAAGCTCAGCGGATTCATTTCAAGCTGTCGCCGTTGTTCGCGGCATTGTTCTTTGAGACGAATCCGATTCCGGTCAAAGAGGCA
>JABMDE010000093.1:39242-50576 GCA_015904055.1 Nitrospira sp.
GGATGAAGAAGAGCAAGTTCGGCATTGCGGCGGACCGGGCGCTGGAAGAGTACAAAATGGCGTCCTCGCTGAGCCATATCGACATCGTCGGGGTCCATGCCCACATCGGCTCACAATTGACGGAGGTGACGCCATTCGTTGATTCGCTGAAGAAGGTCGTAGCGCTCATCGATACGCTGAAAGGCCACGGCATCAATATCCGCTACCTGAACATCGGCGGCGGGCTCGGCATCACCTATGATGCGGAGAAACCGCCCTTGCCCCAGGACTTGGCCGATGCGATTTCGCCGCTCGTCAAAGATTTGGGATTGACCCTGGTGATGGAGCCGGGCCGTGTCATCGTCGGAAATGCCGGCATTCTCGTCACAAAAGCCCTCTACCGCAAAGAGGGAGAAGCGAAGACATTCGTCATCGTCGACGCAGCTATGAACGACTTAATCCGCCCCAGCCTCTATGGCGCCTATCACGAGATCCGCCCGCTCGATGAAGCCGCCGGCCGTCGCGACAAACAGCAAGTCGACATTGTCGGCCCGGTTTGCGAGTCGGGAGATTTTCTGGCCAAAGACCGGCTGTTGGCGACGATCCAGCCGGAAGAACTGCTGGCCGTGATGAGTGCAGGGGCCTATGGGTTTGTGATGGCATCGAACTACAATTCCCGTCCCCGTATACCCGAAGTGCTCATTAAGGAGGGGGACATCCACGTGATTCGCGCGCGCGAGACCTACGACGACTTGATCAAGGGCGAAACCATTCCGGCCTTTCTCAGCTAAGAGGCGCCATCATGTTCACCGGTTCATATGTTGCCATCGTCACACCGTTTCGGAACAGTGCGATCGACGAGCGCGCATTCTCCGATTTGATCGAGTGGCAGATCGCCAGCGGCACAAACGGCATCGTGCCCTGCGGCACCACCGGGGAATCCGCCACGCTGTCCCATGAAGAACACAATCGGGTCATTGAGTTGACGGTGGAAATCGTGAACCGGCGTGTGCCGGTCATCGCCGGGACCGGCTCGAACAGCACGGACGAGGCCATTGCACTCACCCACCATGCGAAGCGGGCCGGAGCGGACGGCGCATTATTGATCACGCCGTACTATAACAAGCCCACCCAGGAGGGCCTCTACCGCCACTACAAAGCGGTGGCGGAATCCGTGGATCTTCCGCTTGTGCTGTACAACATTCCCGGACGCACCGGGGTCAACATGCTGCCCTCAACCATTGCCCGCCTTTCGGCGATCAAGACGATCGTCGGAGTCAAAGAAGGCAGCGGCTCGGTTCAGCAGGCATCGGATATCGTCCAGATGTGCGGCGACCGGTTGACCGTCTTGGCCGGAGATGATTCCTTGACGCTGCCGATGATGGCCGTCGGGGGAAAAGGCGTTATTACTGTGACCGCCAATATCCTACCGGCTGAAATGGCCGCGTTAGTGCGCGCCTTTTCCAGTGGGAACATTGCCGAAGCCCAGCGGATTCACTTCAAGTTGTCGCCGTTGTTCACTGCATTGTTCTTTGAGACCAATCCGATTCCGGTCAAGGAAGCACTCGGAATGATGGGGAAGATCGACCCGGAATTGCGCCTCCCGCTCTGTTCAATGGCGAAGGACACTCGAGAGAAACTCGTCCGGATCTTAAAAGACGCCAAGTTGATCTGATCGTTTATTTATCTCTACAACAGCAGGTAACCAGATGATTAAAGTGATTGTAGCAGGAGCAGCCGGGCGAATGGGCTGTCGATTGGTGTCGCTGGTGAGAGACTCCGCCGCGTTGACGTTGGCCGGAGCCTTGGAGGGAAAAGGCCATCACGCGTTGGGGGAAGATGCCGGAGAAATGGCCGGAGCTGGGCATGCCGGCATCCCCATCACGGACGACCTGGCCGCCCTCATGGAACGAGGCGATGTCGTCATTGATTTCTCCGCCCCTGAAGCCACTCTGAGGCATTTGCGAATTGTCGCCCAATATCGCCGGGCAATGGTCATCGGCACCACCGGATTTTCGGCCTCAGAACTCGACGAACTCAAATCCCTGGGTCGACAAGTGCCTTGTGTGCTGTCTCCCAACATGAGCGTCGGAGTCAATTTGATTTACAAGGTCATCGGCGAAATGGCCAAGACGCTCGGTGAGGAGTACGACATCGAGGTGATCGAGGCCCATCATCGCCTCAAGAAAGATGCGCCCAGCGGGACGGCACTCAAGATGGCCGAAATCCTTGCCCGGGGGGTGAACCGGGACTTGAATCAAGTTGGCGTCTATGCGCGCAAAGGACTGATCGGCGAACGCTCCAAAAGTGAAATCGGAATTCAAACGATCCGTGCCGGCGACATTGTGGGCGATCATACGGTGTTGTTCGGCGGCATGGGCGAACGGATTGAAATCACCCATCGGGCCAGCAGTCGCGATACCTTTGCCCGTGGTGGCGCATTGCGCGCAGCACGGTGGGTAGTCCGCCAACATCCCGGACTGTACGACATGATGGACGTACTAAGCCTTCGCTAATGACCGCCCTCCACGGGGACGGGTTCCGGCTTTCTCTCAGATTCAGTGCGTACCAGTGTTGAATCGCACAGGACAAGGGTTTGATGATTCGATCGACGGGGAATCATCTGACAGAGATCTGCCAACACCTTTCCAGATGCACAGACTTCCGCCGAGCATACTGCTCGTCCGGCAATCTGTGGCAGATCCTGTCACCCCCGCCTCTCACGATGGAGCAGGATTGAGATACGAAAGCGGAAAGCAGCTTGTCGCCGCCTTCCGCTCATCGTCAATCAATGATTGGGATTGTATCCTACAGATTAATGTCGCGCCGTGATGGGCCTGGGTTCCTGGTCCGCTGCTTTCCGACGACCACAATTCAAACAGGCAAATACCGTGATCGCAAGTCCAGCGTCCAAATCCACCGCCCGTTCAGGCAACATCGCACCGTGGCATTTATCACATGTCTTCATGGGCCGGACTTTATCATTTCTGAGTAACGAAGCATATCCTCCGGAAGTACTGGATCGCAGAATGAACGAGTTCCCGTATCTGCCTAGTCCGGATGGTCCGTTTGGGCCCGTTGTGTTCTTCATGCCCGCTAGCGCAGCGACCAGTCGCTCCCTTGACAGGTCTTCCCCCCTCCCATAGGATTGTGGGTATGCGGTCATGTGACTACAATGTATAGACTTTTGCTCATTTCAGGACTTCTTGTCGTGCTCTACGTCTTACTTATCTGCACGATGCCCTATAGCATCTTCCAGATGCTCTTCAAGCACCCGTTGACCGATGCCGGCTTGAAGAAATTCCTCGATGACTGGAAGGCAAAGGGGCAGCAGTAACGGCGACGGGACAGGCTTACGTTCTTCGCTTCATCGGAAGACAGAGCATTTGCCTGTCCCCGTTTTCAGGATAACCCGACTGTGCGGGCCCGCTCAGGTCCGCTCAATGGCCAGTTGAGCCTTGCGGAACACCGAGTGAAACATGGGGCGAGTCAGTTTCCCTGTAAACGTATTCTGTTGACTGGGGTGATACGAACCGAGCAGCGTCACCCCCCACGGCAAGCGATATATGACGCCATGGCCGAACTTGGGGACGGGAGATGGAATCTCACGCCCTTCTATGCGACAGACTTTGAGATAGTGGTCAAAGGAAGGCAATCTTCCCCAATGTCACCACCGCACGGACTTTCCTGAGAAGCTGCAACTCGTCACGCAAGAACCGGCTACAATGTTCAAATTCATCCGGTGCAGGTTTATTTCCGGGCGGAGCACAGCGCACGGTGGCGCCAACGTAGCAATCCGTCAATGCCAACCCGTCATCACGATGGATCGATGTCGCCTGATTGGCAAATCCATGCCGGTACAGCGCTTCGTACAGCCAATCCCCGCTTCGATCACCGGTAAACACCCGTCCTGTCCGATTCCCGCCGTGAGCAGCTGGAGCAAGTCCCAGCACATAGAGCCGCGCGCGGGGGTCACCGAAACCAGGGACCGGACGTCCCCAATAGGTCCACTCCATAAACTGACGCCGTTTGGTCTCTGCAATCGCGCGCCGATAGGTCACAAGCCTTGTACAGGCCGTGCACTCGGTAATCGCGCCGTTCAGCATCATCAGCGTCTTCATAGAAGACGGCAGTGTACCATGAACGAGAAGCTCGTTCCGCTTGCCGGTTACCGAGTCTGTTGCTAGCATGAGCGGTCGTTCCACCCTTTGTATTCTTGATGTGCTGAATAGGAGTCTCTGAATGATTGCATTACAGGTACTTGCCCTTGCATTCACAATAACGCTGAACGGTTTCGTGCTGCCCACAATGGTTTCGGCGGCCCACCCTTCAGATCAAACCGAGGACGACAAAGACCTCGTGCTTCCTGATACAGCGGACGGACAAGCTGAGCATGAAGATCGCTTGGTGATCTTGCCGGAAATCAAGCGGGACGGGGAGCGGTTCTTCCTCAGCTCGTTCAAGCTACCGGAGAAAATTACCTTCGCGGGCGTGCCGGTCCCGCTCGATAACTGGCAGGTCAGAGAACGCATCGAGTACGAGTTTTATCAATTCCTGGAAGATCAGGGCGAAAGCATCATCCTCGCCAAACGGACCGGACGCTGTTTCCCTCCGGCTGAGAAACAACTGGCCGAAGCCGGCCTGCCGGACGACCTGAAATACATGCTGCTCGTCGAAAGCAAATGTATCTCGGCGGCGTACTCGAAAGCCAAAGCCTCGGGCCCCTGGCAATTCATCCCTTCGACCGGTCGACGCTACCAGCTCAAGAGCGATGCAGTCCGTGATGAGCGCCGCAATCTTGAAATGTCGACCGAGGCAGCCGTGAAGTATCTTCAATACCTGAAAGACTTTCGACAGAATGACTGGTTCCTGGCCATGGCGTCCTACAACGCCGGCGAAGAGCGAGTCCGTAAGCTGCTCAAAGAGCAAAAGATCACCGACTATTGGAAAATGCACGGCCCACGCGAGACCATGCGCTATGTGCCGAGAATCATCGCGGCCAAAGAAATTTATTCCCAGCCGGAGAAGTATTTGGGCCTGAGCAAGAAAGACCTGTACATTCCGCTGGAGACAGAAACCATCACAGTAAATGTAAAAGAGTCACAACGGACGCTGACTTCCATCGCGGAGGAATTCGGCACCTATTTCCTTGAACTCAAGATGCTCAATCCTGAATTCAAGAAAGACGTGCTTCCGCATGGCACCTACCAAATCAGAGTGCCCCGCCAAACCTGTCCGAATCGTTGCTTCAAGCAAGAGATCACGCCGTAATACTCGTTCCTCGCTATGCCGATACGCCTACCCGGTTCCCCTGCGCGATCGCTTCTCCGGAAGCTGATCGCTGCAGGGCTCCATGCGGCTGATCCCTACCATACGATTCTCCAATCCGTTTCTCGCACAGGGCAGTCCATACGGGTGGGCCGCAAAACCTACGACCTGGCTCGCTTCAATCGAGTATTCGCAGTCGGCGCAGGCAAAGCATCGGCGCGAATGGCGCAAGCACTGGAGCATATTCTGGGATCACGGCTGGACGGCGGGTTCATTGTCGTCAAAACAGGCCATGACGTCCCCACTGAACGGATCAGGGTTGTCGAAGCCGCCCACCCGGTTCCTGACTATGCAGGGCTCATGGCTGCTGAACGGCTTCGGACAGTGATCCAGGACCTCACTCCTCGCGATCTGCTGTTCGTGCTGTTATCGGGAGGGGCATCAAGTCTGTTACCCGCCCCTGTGCCGGGGGTGACGCTGGCCGACAAGCAACACACGACGCGGTTGCTCCTCCGGGGCGGCGCAACGATCCACGAGATGAATGCGGTCAGAAAACATCTGTCCCTGCTGAAGGGCGGCGGTCTTACCGTTTCCACACAGGCAACGATCGTTACGCTTATTCTTTCGGATGTCATCGGCGATGACCTCGGCACAATCGGCTCCGGTCCAACGGCGCCCGATTCGACAACATTCGCTGACGCGATCGACGTATTGCGTCGGTATGGACTCTGGTCGACCGTTCCCGAGGCCATCCGCCGTCATCTGCTGGCAGGGCGGCATGGACGGGCATCGGAGACGCTGAAAGCCGGTTCGAAAAGACTGCATCGCGTGCAACATCACATCGTCGGCAACAACAGCGGCATGCTCCGCGCTGTTGTCCACGCCGCTCAATCGGCAGGTCTTCGGACTATACTCTCTCCGCCTGCGCTGGCGGGAGAGGCGCAAGACACGGCACATCGGTTTACCCGCCTGGCCAAGCCCTACACCGTAGGAAGAAAGCAATCGATGCGCCCGGTCTGCATCGTTGCCGGAGGGGAACCGACCGTCACCGTGACAGGGCGAGGCAAAGGCGGACGGGCGCAGGAATTCGCCGCTGTAGCCGCGTTCGACCTTGACGGGATTCCCAATGCCTGGCTGGCGGCGATCGGAACAGACGGGACCGATGGTCCGACTGAGATGGCAGGCGCAGTCATCTCCGGCAAAACCCTGGCACGAGCTAAAACCCGCGGCGTCGATCTTCGCTCGGCGCTCCGGCGGCATAACACCTACTCGGCTTTGAAAGCCCTGGGCTGCCACATCCACACCGGACCCACAGGCACCAACGTCAACGACCTTTACGTCCTCCTCCTCCTGTAGGTACTATCCGCCTCGATGACGCGTCCTTTCGTCCTTCCTCTCATCCATTGCACCGACCTTGCACTCGTTGGAGGCAAGGCCCTCGGCTTGGCCCGGCTTATCACGGCAGGATTTCCTGTTCCTCCCGGTATCTGTGTCACGACCGAAGCCTACGACCAGAGTCTGCGGCGTTCAGATTTTTCAGCAGACGAGCAATGGCGGAACGCCTGCGCCCTGTCAGGACAGGCACGCGCGTCGGCACTAAGCGACTGTCAGGCTCAAATCAGGCAGGTAGACAGTTCGTTCCTTTCAACGCAATGGCTGACTGAACTCCAGACACTCGCTCGCCCGTCCAACCAACGCTGGGCGGTCCGTTCATCGGCCACCAACGAAGACGCCGGACGCACAAGTTTTGCCGGTCTCTACCGCACTCACCTGGGCCTTTCCCTCTCTCAGATCGATGCCGCGATCAAGGACCTCTGGGCCTCGCTCTGGCAAGAGGCTGTCGTGCGATACACCGTTGAGCGGATCGGTCATCAAACCGTTCCCGCCATGGCAGTGGTCATTCAGCCCCTGCTTGATGCACAGACCTCCGGAGTCGCCTATTCAATCCATCCGGTCACAGGACGTTCGTTCCATGTCGCCGTGAACGCGGTGCCGGGCTTGGCGGCGCCATTGGTTGATGGGCAGGTCACGCCAGACCACTATGTCGTCGAGACAGACGCCAATCAGCAGCCGGCCAGAATCCGGCGACGCATCATCGCCTCCAAGTCGCAACGGTTGATCACCGCCGAGGAAGGGTTACACCAGGAAACGATTCCCGAATCGGCGCGAATGCAGTCGTCGCTCTCCGACGAGCAGCTGTTTGAACTCGCGCGCACGGCCAAGAAGGCTGAGCAGGCGTTCGGGTATCCGGTCGATCTCGAATGGGCGATTATCGACGGCTCGGCTGCCACATTCCCGAAGGGCTGACGTCCACACGCATCCTCCATGGCCGCCCCTATTTGAATGTGACCCTCTTTCATTCGCTGGTTGCACAATTGCGCGGCAACCCGTTCCTGTTGTCCGAGCATATGGGGGGAGAACCGATCGAAATCGCACCGTCCGTCCAGCCGATCGGCTGGCTTGCCTTCATACGGGCGGGGATTCTCATGCTGATCGAAATGAGGCGGGCCGTCGCCAACGGAGACCGCTGGTTTGCCGACATGCAGGAGATGGCTAAGCGATACACCTCTCACAGGGCCGAATCCCTGTCGTTTCACGACACCATTCGGCATCTCGATGAGTTGGGCACCTGGCTTGATACACACGAACTGACATTCGGGATCGCCGGCGGAGTGGCACAAAGTCTTCACGCCCTGGATCAGCTGCTGCCGCACTGGCTGGGATCGGACTGGAGGACGCTCTTGAACGACGCCTTGCAAGGGCAAGGCACAGTCATCAGCGCACAGCAGATTTTCCGTCTCGCGGATCTGACAGAGCTTGCGCGCAGTGAGCCCGCAACCGAAGCATATTTCTCCGCAGACCCATGGAGCCCGTCTGAGTTTCAGCAGGTCCTCAAGGGGACGGAATTCCTTCGCGCATTCGAATCCTACGTGGACGACTACGGCCATCGCGGATTGGGTGAATCCGATGTCATGTCACCCCGCATAGCCGACAACCCTGAAGCCATTTTGGCGGTCCTGCGCATACAGATACGCGCACCCTCACCCGATCGAAAGACGATTCTTTCCCGCCAGGAAACGATCCGAACGACGGCATTGCGAACCATCAAACAACGCCTGCGCCTGGATCGATGGGTGATCTTCTCCTGGTGGTATCGCCGGCTCTGCCGGTTTTTCGCCCTGCGCGAAGCCAATCGCCATCACTTGATGTACTACTCGGCAGCGGCCCGCAATTTATTGCTGCACCTTGGAGATCTTCTGGTTACGGACGGTTTGTGTGATACCCGGGACGATATCTTTTTTCTGACGATCGAGGACCGTGCCGCACTGGCGGCGGGAGAACAGCGTGACTGGCGAGCCGCGATTGCCGCACGTCGAACAGAGCGGAACCGCAATGCAACGGTGCAGGTCCCCGATACTGTTCGTGATTGGGAAACAGCAAGCCGAGCACACCCCTCCTCTGATCGCCGTAACGAAACCGGCCGGTTGTCCGGCCTGCCTATCAGCGCAGGATCCGTAGTGGGACCGATTCGCCTCATCCAGTCGTTGACTGATTGGGGCAAGGTGACACCAGGAGATATCATGGTGGCTCCCGTCATCGACCCCGGCATGGCCCCGCTTTTCGGTGTCGCCGGAGGACTCATCGTGGAAATGGGGGGCACGCTGTCTCATGGCGCTATCATTGCCCGTGAATATGGGCTCCCAACGGTAGCCAACGTCGAAGGGGCCATGACACGGCTACCAGAAGGGCGACTCGTACGGCTGGATGCAAGGGCGGGAACCATCGATATGGAACCACGTTCATGATGGTCATTCCATAGCGTACTCACCGACCAGAGCCGATTAGATGGAGCTTCTCTGATCCTTGACCTTTCCCACGTATTTCAGTAGGATTCGCGCCCACTTGCAGTAGTTCTTGCCTCTTTACACCCAATGATAGGGCCACTCAAAACTCAGACGGAGCAGCCAGCCTGTGAGTGAGATCATCCCCCTCACAGCGAGCCTCGTCGTCGGACTGTTTCTTGGCGGCCTGCTTGCGGGCCTCTGGGTCACAAGCCGCTTGCGCGCTGCATCCCAGCGAGCCGAAGCAACGGCCGATGAGCTGCGGAGACAATTGGATCGTGAACGGCAAGAGGAGGCCATGGTCCGCCAAGCGCTTGCCGAAGCTCAACAAGCGCGAACTGCCGCCGAGACCAGAATTGAAGACGTAACGAAGCAACTCGCCGATCAGACGACGTTGCTTGACCAGGCGCGCCAGGAACTGCTCGGCTCATTCCAGGCTCTGTCCGGCGAAGCACTTAAACAAAACAACGAGGCGTTCCTGAAGCTGGCCGCCGTTTCCTTTGAAGCCCTCCACGTCAAAGCGGAAGGGGAACTGGCCCAACGACAGCAAGCGATCGATGGCCTGGTGCGCCCGCTGCATGAATCGTTGCAACGGTATGACGAACACATGCGCCTCCTGGAACAATCACGCCAGTCGGCGTATGGCGGGCTGGATCAGCATCTGAAGTCGCTGGCGGAATCGCACCAGCGGTTGCAACAGGAAACGGGCAATCTGGTGAAAGCGCTGCGCGCACCGACGGTGCGGGGCCAATGGGGTGAAATCACGCTGAAGCGGGTGGTCGAACTTGCCGGGATGGTGGGACACTGCGACTTTGTCGAGCAGCAATCCATCACCGGCGAAGACGGCCGCTTTCGCCCTGATATGGTCGTGCAACTGCCGGGAGGCCGTCAGATCATCGTCGATGCCAAGACCGTGCTCGCGGCCTATCTGGACGCGCATGACGCGCGCGACGAGGCGCAACGCGCGGATGCGTTGCGCCGCCACGCCGAGCAGGTGCGGCACCGGATGGATGAATTGTCGTTGAAGGCCTACTGGTCGCAGTTCGGTCGCGCGCCGGAATTCGTCGTGCTGTTTCTCCCCGGCGAACAGTTCCTCGGAGCCGCACTGGATCAAGACCCTCGTCTTATTGAAGAAGGGTTTGCGCGAGGAGTCGTCCTGGCGACTCCGGCAACGCTCGTCGCATTGCTCCGCGCCGTGGCCTATGGCTGGGGACAACAACAATTGAATGCCCATGCCGAAGAAGCAGGCCGCCTCGGGAAAGAACTCTATGAACGCATGGCGGTATTTGCCGAGCATGTGAACGACGTCGGACACGCCTTGGGCAAGAGTGTGTCGGCCTATAACCGCGCGGTGGGGTCGCTGGAGACACGGGTTCTTCCAGCCGCGCGCCGATTCAAGGAGTTGGGCGTCTCGTCAGACAAAGAGATCCCGCAACTCGAAGCGGCAGAAATCGTTCCACGCAAATCGCTTGTGATAGATGAGGGCTAGCAGAGTGGCAAAAACAGCAGGCTGTTCAAAAAGGCCGTTCAGCAAGGCCGCAGCGAACGAAGAGGCGAAGCGTACTCTGTTCCGTACGTTGAGCCTCTGAGCGATGCGAGAACGCCGCTGGCGGGCTTTTTCAACAGCCTGCTTAAGGAGACCGAATGATTGACGAACAAACCATGGTCCAGGACTTTCACCGGAAATTCGACATCCTGATCCGGACTGCCCCTACAAATCTACCGGATGAGATCCAGCAACTTCGTGTACGCCTCATTCAGGAAGAGTTTGATGAGTTGAAAGAGTCGATGGCGACGGGAAATCTGGCATCGGTCGCCAAAGAAATGGCCGACTTACTATACGTAGTCTACGGCACGGCGGTCTCGTATGGAATCGACATGAAACCCGTCTTCCAGGAAGTCCATCGGTCGAACCTGAGCAAGGTCGGCGGCTACAAACGTGCGGATGGCAAGTGGATAAAACCTCCGACTTATTCGCCTGCAAAGCTGGAACCGATACTGGACGCGCAACGGGAGCGGTCTGCACCCGACGCATCCTCCGCCCCAGGCACATCAACCACACCGCGGCTGAATCCATGACGACACTTCACTGCCCCAGCTGTGGAACGCCTTTCGTCCGGGCCGTCTATAGCGAAGGCCATATGGAAAAGATCCTCGGCCACTTTCGCGTATTTCCGTTCCGCTGCCAACTCTGCACGATGCGGTTCCGTGCCTTGCGGACAAAGCCCCCCGACTCCACACATTC
>JABMDE010000093.1:50696-56438 GCA_015904055.1 Nitrospira sp.
CCGTCACCCAAATGTAAAAGGCTGCAGGTGGCGCATCCACTTCCAACCCCAGTTTCTTGAGCCCCGGGATGATCGTATCGCGGCGTTCCTGATAGATCTTCCGAATGCCGTCGGTCACTGAATCGTCCAGCCCCAGCGCCGTGATCCCGGCAGCTTGCACCGCTTCGAACACACCAGAATCCATCTGGCTCTTCACCCTGCCCAACGCGGTCACCACATCCTTGTTGCCGACTACGAACCCGAGGCGCCAACCGGTCATGTTGTAGGTTTTGGAGAGCGAATGGAACTCCACGCCGACATCCTTGGCCCCCTCCACTTCCATGAAGCTCGCGGGACGCTTCCCGTCGTAGTAAATCTCCGAATAGGCTGCATCGTGGCAAATGATGATCTGATGCTCTTGCGCGAACGCGATCGCCCGCTTGAAGTAGTCCTTGGTCATGATGACCGATGTCGGGTTATTCGGCGAATTCAGCCACATCAGCTTGGCTTTCTTGGCCACCTCTTTGGGAATCGCGTCGAGATCGGGTAAAAACCCGTTGGCCTTCGTCAGAGGCATGATGTGCGACACACCGCCACAGAAACTGGTGCCCACCGGATAGACCGGATAGCCGGGACTCGGCACCAGCACGACATCGCCGGGGTCAACAAACGCCAGGTGGATATGCCCGATTCCTTCTTTCGACCCGATCAAGGTCAGCACTTCGTTCGCCGGATCAAGCGTCACATTGAAACGACGCTGGTACCAATCCGCAACGGCTTTCCGAAAGGACAGCATCCCCTCATAGGAAGGATACTGGTGGTGTCTGGCATCCTTAGCCGCATTGGCCAGGCTGTCGATGATCGGCATAGGCGTCGGCAAATCGGGATCGCCGATGCCAAGGTTGATGATGTCCACACCCTTGGCAATCGCAGCCTGCTTCATCTTGTCGATCGCGGCAAACAAATAGGGAGGAAGAGTCTTGATCCTGGTTGCAACTTCTATCGGGAAACCAGCCATGCCTGCTTTTCTCCTTTGCTTATTGAACAATCGGCCATACGCTATCGGCTCTGCGAGTGCCTAGGCTACTTCAAGAATGAGGCGGTAATCAACGCTTCGGTGTGAGCAACTGTCCGATCAGCCGATCGGCGACTTGATGGAGCTGCGGAAGATGTGGAAGGGCGACGGTCCTGACCTCCTGCGCAGTGAGGCGTGCTTTCGTGAGGTCCGGCGCACATTCGCGGCACAATGAGTCGATGCCAGCCTGTTCCATCTCCACATGAAACAAGATCCCATAGGCGCTCGCGCCATAGCGAAAGGCTTGGAGCGGGGCAATCTGAGACCCGGCCAGTGGCACACACTCATTCGGCAGATCAAAGACCTCCCCGTGCCACTCGAACACATCGAACGTGGCAGGGCATGCGCCGAATACCGGATCGCGTGTTCCTTCGTCGGTCAACCGAACCGGCGTCATCCCGATTTCCAGCGCGTGGCCCGATCGTACCGTGGCGCCCAGCGCTTTGGCCATGAACTGGCTCCCCAGACATACCCCGACCACTGGTTGGCCGGCACGCAGCGCAGACCGGATAAAGGCCGTCTCTTCAGCGATCCACGGATCGGGATCATTCACCGACATCGGCCCGCCCATCACAATCAGCAAATCGCCCGTGTCTGTCGGTAGTCCGTCCCTTGGAACCAACTGGTGCTCAAGTTGCACCCCGCGCCTGGCCAGCGCCGCCGCAAATGCACCAGGACCTTCAAAAGGAACATGTTGGAGACAGACAGCCTTTGGCATCCATATCTCCCGAGTACGATTGGACAACGATCGGACCTGACCTAGATTTTCTCCGACAAATACATACACCGTCTCTCAAAAGCTCGCAAGCCGTGAATTGGATTCGGAACGGCACCCCCTTCGCTCATCACATCGGAACAACCTGATAACTGTGCTCTTGTGCTTATAAGCGGCGAAAACTTTCTGGAATAACTGCATCTGAGTCTGGCCGTTCCGCCTACCTTGCGCTACAATTGTCCCATGCGGCACACCATCAAGACCGTTGACGACCTTCGCTGGCTCCTCGCCCACACGGGTGGATTCCGCTCCGGCTACGTCACCGATGTCCAGATGTCCAAACGTCGCTTGTTCGATGAGACCGTTGACGACCTTCGCTGGCTCCTCGCCCACACGGGTGGATTCCGCTCCGGCTACGTCACCGATGTCCAGATGTCCAAACGTCGCTTGTTCGATGAGGAAACGGGACGTGAAGTTCCCGCAGGCACCACCGTGTCGGTCACCATTCGCTATCAAGTGCGCGGGTTGGTTCGGATGGCGAAACTGATGATGACCGGTGTGACAGACTTCTCACTGTTCGAACAGGAAGGCGCAGACTGTTCGTCGCTGGACATCATCCAAGTTGAACACAGTGCGGACCGGTTCAGATTCTGGTTCGACCCACAGGGAGAACTCTACATCGTCTGTGAGGAAGCGCACCTGGAAGAAGTGTCTGCCCCGATTCTCGGGACTTCCCCCGTTGCCGAACTGGCACGCTGGACGTTTCAAGGACAGACCGCCGATGGTCCCACCGTGCAGTGGCTGCTCAATGAGTTGGACGATGCCGGGATGCCCTGCTCCTGGAAAGCCACCAAGCGGATCGCTGCCGTCCATCCGGCCATTCAATGGGAGGGGGATCTGATTCCTTCAAACACGGTCTCTGCGAGTCGCACGAACAGGGTGCATGTGATGGCCTACGGTCCGCTGGATGGACAAGGCTTCGGCCTGATGCTGCGCATCCTTGGCTCGCACGATCGGCAGATCTCCCGTATTCTGGAGAATCTTGCCGACCGTATCACGCAACGATTTACCGGCAATTGTCTGGTCGGCACAACGATTATTCCAGGCCACGAATGGGAAACCTGGGTTGCGCAGGATGGCCGGCCGAAACTAGGGTAACGCGAGAAAGAGACTGAGGATTCGAGTTAACTTGCGGGTTCGTGCGAATAGCGGCTGCGGCCGTTGCCGTTTGAGTAGGCCGTCGAGCCGTTGCCATTGGGATAGACTGCGGTGCCGTGCCCCGCGCCATTACCGTTCACAAACCCGTGATCGTTCTTTCTGTTCACACATTCCACTAACGCCCACAGCCGGAGCGGATTGACCTTTTGGTTACGGGCAACGTGTAAAGACGTTCCTTCCAAGACGGTATTGAGCGACAGATCGGTTCGCCAACCCAAATGTTTGGTGATCGGAGAGAGTACCTTTTCAACCGCCGCAATCACTTTGTTCCCATTACTGAAGTGGTTCAGCATGATGATGCGGCCACCGGGACGGCACACACGGATCATTTCGTTCACGACCTTTCGATAGTCGGGGACTGCCGTCACCACATAGGCCGCAACTACGGTGTCGAAACTGTCGTCCTGGAATTCCATGGCGCCCGCGTCCATCCGATGAAGCTGGACGTGGTCGAGGCGGTGCGCTTCTGCCTTTTCCTTGGCTTTTGCCAGCATGCCTTCGGAGAAATCGATCCCGACAATCCGGCAATGGCGTGGATACATGGGAAGCGCGAGGCCGGTCCCCACGCCGACTTCGAGAATGTGTTCATCCGGTTGCACATCCAGATTGCGAACGACCGACTCCCGGCCTTCGTGAAACACCTTGCCGAATATCCGATCGTAAAATCCTGCGTAGGATGTGTACACGCGCTCGATTTTGTTGAGATCCATCCTGTCCTCCAAACCTCAGACAACTTGCGCCCCGCCTGCCCCGCAATGCAGGAGTTGCAGGCAGCCACATCGACGCGTGTGACAATCTCCAGCCGGAAAAGTGTTGGCAGTACGAGAGTCCCGCCGAAACCGTAAGCGGAGCTTACTCTAGCCAAGTCCCTGGCATGAGTCAACAGATTCTTGCCCTCACAATAGACCATACGGAATGATCGCGTGATGCATGAGCGACCGCGCCCGTACCCGCTTGATTCGCGCCAGGCCCCTGTGGGATAGGTACCCGCAATGATACTAGCCGGACTGTTTGCGGGCGTGCTGTTTATCGGGCTGATCCTGGGCGATTGGTTCTACTTTATCCAGCTGACGCCGGACGCCATAACTCAAGACCGGTGGACAGCACACACCCTGGTAACCCTGCGTGACCGGTTCACCGCCGACGGAGTGTTGATGCTTCCACATGGGGTGGCCCGGTTCTATCCGGAGCTGTCTCAGATCGCGATTCGCCCACAGTATGCGCTCTTTGCCAGCGGGTTTCGCACGGCCTGGCCGATCAAGGGGCTCATTTACCTCTCGACCGACGACCGCGGCCTGGGCGCACTGTGCCTCAAGCGCATCCCCTGGTCGTCAGCCATCCTCACGCTCATCTGGTTTGCACTGGTATCGATCGGATCACTGGCGTTCGTCGCGACTTATCTAGGGGACGGAGGATTCGAGTCGTTGCAAGGCCTCCTGCTGGGTGCAGGCCTCACGGCCGGCGCGGTGCTCGTGTTGATCATCGGCCTCGTGACCGTGATCCTGTCCTATCGTTTGGAAAACAGCCGCCTGACGAAAGTGTACGAGGAACTGCGTGAAGCGCTCGAAGGATCACCCCGCCCGGATTCCCAAACAACTAGGAAGTAAACAAATGCAGAAAATGATCGTACTCTGCGGGCAGATCCACAGCAGACCGGTCACGCGCCAGCCCGGCAATGATCCCGCGATGTTTTTTGGAAAGACCCGAGGTATGAAACGCGAGCCGGAATTGTTCCCAACGCGCAACAGGATCGGACATGATTCGGGTTTGTTCTGCCTTGGGCAGAGCGTGCACCGCCGTCGTCAAGGCTCGAATGGCCTTCTCCACGCTTTCGTACGGCGGAGCCAGTTTTAGCCGGGCGTAAAAGGTTTCGAGATGAGTGCGAAACTCATCCTGGAGCATGTGGAACTGATTCGGCATAGTCGGTGCGTGATCTGACATGACATTCGACCGGATAATACGGTATCAAGAAGGAACGTGACAACTCTCACAATGGAGGAACGCATGAATCGGATCTATCGTGGATTACTCGGCGTGTTCGCAGCGGCCGTGTTGGCCGGCTGCTCGTCCTATCATCACCACGGCGCGATGGGAGCCGGGAACAGCGATGCCTACTGGCAGAAAGGCCAGCAAGACATGGTCGCGTTGATTGACCGGACAGTGAAGGACCCCGAGAAAGCGAAACTGGTGAACGGATTGGTCACCGACATTATCACCGAACTCAAAGCGGCCCGCGAGCAAGAGCGCGCCTACCATCGGCAACTCTATACCCTGAACACCAGCTATACGACGACCCCGGATGAATTCTCCAAGGTCCTCAATGAATCGGCCCAGCAAGGGACGGTCGGCGAAGATTTTGAGTCTGCGCTTCAAGATGAAAAATCTCATGACCGCCGACGAATGGAAAGCCTTGTCCGATCAAATGCTGTCCTACAGCGGGCGGTATCAGCATGGCAGCGGAGCGAAGGCAGGATATTAAGAAAGGTCGAGGCTGAGGTTAAGGCCGAGAGAGGAGTGTTTTCTTCCTCAACCTTAACCTCAACCTTAACCTGAGCCGGCCGGCGCGGCTTTCAACGGCACCGCCGCCCACGTCGCGCCGGCATCAGTAGAGCGATAGAGACCGCTGCCGTTGGTGCCGGCGTAGATCGTCTGGGAGGAGTTGGGCGCCATCACCAGCGCCCTGATATTCAGCGTATCCAGTCCGTGATTCATCGCCTGCCAGGTCTTCCCGCTGTCGGCGGTTTTCCAGACCCCT
>JABMDE010000094.1:0-7671 GCA_015904055.1 Nitrospira sp.
AAATCAGACGCTCCGTCTTGACCCTCGCCCTCCCCGTCACGGTGAGTAGCCTGCTCCAGAGGGCAGAAGGCATCGTGGCGGTCTTCCTGGTTGGTGGGCTGGGGGCCACTCACATTGCAGCCGTCGGGTTGGGACAACTCCTGGCCTTCATTGCAACGACATTAGTATCCGGTCTGTCGGTAGGCACCAACGTCATCATCGCCCAGCTGTGGGGTGCCCGACGGCATCAGGATGCTGGGGAAGCTGCGCGCCATTTCCTCTGGCTTTCGGTCGCCGTATCCTTAGTATTGGCCGGTCTTGGAATGGCCGTCAATCACATCGCCATGCAGCGGCTAGGCGCCGAGCCTGGTGTCATTGAACTAGCGCTCCCCTATTCGACGCTCATATTTCTGGTGATCCCCTGTACCGTGCTCCTCCAAGTCCTATCGTCGGTACTACAGGGCACCGGTGACACGCGAACACCGATGTACGCCATGATCGTCGTCAACCTGCTCCACATCCTCATGGCATACCCTCTGATCTATGGCCGGTGGGGGCTTCCTGCCTTGGGGATCAAAGGAGCCGCCGTTGCTGTCGGCCTGGCTGAAGCAATTGGGGCCGCCTATCTCCTCTGGCAGTGCCGTCCGATCTTAAAATCATCGCTCACGCTTCGCCTCGACCTATTCCGCTCGATTTGGGATGTAGGCGCGCCTGTGTCCGGTGAACGGATCGTGCAGCAGGCCGGGATCTTGATCTACACAAAAATCGTGTTGATCTACGGCACGGTCACCTATGCAGCACATCAAGTCGGGCTATCCATCGAATCACTATCCTTCCTGCCGGGCTATGGATTCGCCATTGCCGCCGCCACGATGGTGGGACAGAGTATCGGCGCCGGGAAATATACCCGCGCGAAACTGGAGAACTGGGAGGCCAATCGCCTCGCGCTCGTCATCATGGCCGGTATGGGCATCGTCTTTTTCTTTTTTCCCTACCTGCTGCTACGCGCATTTACTACCGACGAGGCAGTGATCGAACTTGGGACTATGTTCTTAAAGATCGTCGCACTACTCCAGATTCCTCTGGCCCTCACAATGGTCTTGGCCGGTTCGCTGCGAGGCGCGGGCGACACCCGCTTCATCATGGGTGCTACCACGGTCGGCATGTGGGGCGTACGAGTGCCGATGGCGCTTATCGTCACCCTCTGGCTCAACCTGTCGGTCTATTACGTGTGGATGGCGATGATCGCCGACTGGACGGTACGGATGGCGCTCTTACTGTGGCGCTATCAATCGGAACGTTGGCGGGCGATTCAGGTCATTCGTTAATACATTCGTCACAAAATCGCATGCCGCCTATTCCTCGTGAAGCTTATCTCGTATCTCGCAAACAAGGATGCGGACGCATTCATTCCATTCTGTCTTCACGAGATACGAGCGACGTTTACGATTTCTTCCGTACTTCCGACCAGACATATACTGCCCCAAAACAGGCCCCGGCAACAGCGGCAACTACAAATTGTTCGGTCGCTCGAACGGCGATGGCCCACCAGACGATGGCAGTCAGAAGACCTGCTACCGCGCCAAGTACGGTCTTACCCCCCGCAAGTTGAACGCGATCGCCCAGCACCACCAATAACGACATATACAAAGCCCCCGCAATAACCGCTGCGACAAAATGGGCAAGGTCATGATTGAAAACCCATAGTTCGATCATTCCGGCGATCGTTCCAAGAACAAGGCCCGTGATCGCTCTTCGGATTAAGACAGAAGAGAGTAACGCTGTAACAGCCACTCCAGCCCCCAATGTTAAAAAGTAAATGTGTGTGCGTCTAGAATCATGCCCTGGTGTCCAGTCTCACTTATTCAACGGACGGGCATAGTACGCTCAGGACATTCACAACTCAATCTAGCCTGGAACCCCTTAATACAGCCACACCTGACCGCCAGCTCTCAGCGAGACACCGGACTGTGGAGCACATTGCTCGATCCCCAACATCCAGCGATGTTCGGGACGGAGACAATACAACTTCATGCTCTCAACCATCGATCCTTGAGTAGACCTTGCCTGATCTTGAACTCCGAGAATCTGTTGCCAGGCAGGGCGCCAGAGCGACGGGCGTACATGGATGGGATCGAAACCATACCAGGCAGGATCGAGCCGAACTAATTTTGTGCCGTGCGTCACGGCTAACTTCTCAATTCCTTCACACACGAGCTCAGATCTGTCGATGACCTGAGACAAAGACAGCCGGCAAGACGGCACCAGAGCAGACCGCAACGCCAGAAACTTCAGATTCGACAGGCGGTGAATACTGGCAAGAGGTAAGTCTGTCAGAACAATGTCACTCGTCACGCGACTCAGGCGGACGAGTGCCTCCTCGACCCATCCAAGCGTTCGTTCAACCGAGAAGCCATAGAGGATGTCATTCCCGATATCCGTCACAAGTCCCCTGGTGGCCGTTGGAGGACGCCGCTCCAATTCAGCCCACAAACCAGACTTGAGAATGCCGGGTAAGGTTCGAAAGAGAAACCGGCTTGGAGCGCCATAGGATCGCCCATGGCCGAGGGCCGCCAGTACTTCGACATCGGGCCCCCAGGCACATCGAGCAGACGAGACGACGGTCTGGAATCCGCGTGTCAGATTGCTGGCGCCAAGAGCCACGACGCACGCGATATCAGTGGACATCACCGGCTCTCAGCTGACGGTCTGATGACAGCGCTCTACTCGATGAGAATCTGCCCCTGTCCGTTCGCATCCAATCTGACGACCACTGCCGCAACATCCTCCCTGCACCGATATTGCCGTACCGTGGGATCGTCACTCTTCAGCGTGGCGCAGCGAGATTCCATCTCCCCTGTGTCTCCGGGCTGAAACCTGAATCGCACTGTGACGATCCCTCCACTGACTCGATGCGTTTCATCAATGTCATAGGAAGAGCTGGGAATGACATGTGACACCCAACCTTGGGTCATGAGCTCGGACTCTTTCAACTTCTGATAGGTATCATGGTGTGCCACGAACGTTTGCGCATTATCCACGAGCCAGACCGCGCCAAATAGCACTGCCCCGATGATCAAGAGACTCCCGCCGATCTTTTTCATATTTCAGTGCACACCGAACGATTATACAGCCGGCGGACAGATGGTCTGTCTCGTATCACAGCCCGGCCCTGCGGTGATCTCGATCCGTCCCACACTTTTTACGTTTGCACACAAATCGCCCAATCCCGGTGTGATGAGCCGAAAGGGTCCGCCCTTTCCATCCGGCAAGGGTTCACCGTTGAGTTCAAACACAAGAACACCAAAATCACGAGCCTGCTGAAGCGTGAGCGCTGCAGCATACTTGCCATCCAAGGAATGAAACGTCACATGGTCGGCATCGATGTTCAGCGCCGGTACGTCCAGCAATCCCCTCACGGCAATTGCGCGCCCCTTCATACCCGGCATCACGGCGCTGACATCGGCAATCTGATGTTCCTCCGGCAACTGCAGCATCGCCTTGCGGTCGAATGAAACCGGCTGCACGACCGCACCCTCGATCTTCACGATGCCGGGACCGGTCTGTTCTCTCTCCGTCACAGCCTTGATCATGGCCGTCAGGGCTTCGTTCACCGGAGTGGGAATGCCGAGTTCTCGCCCCTTCTCTACGATGTATCCATTTAAATATGCGATTTCCGTTGGACGGCCCGCTTTCCAATCGTCATACATCGAGGTATGGATATCTCGGATCTCCTGTGTCGCCTTCACGACTCGTTCCGGCATATCCAGCGGCAACGGGACCTTGACCGCAGCCGAAACCGCCGTCACTTCTCCGACAATTTGCTTGATCACGGTCAATAGTTCAGGATGATCGAGCGCGCGTGCGACACAGTCGTTGATGAGCACGGTGATGGGATTGAACACGCAGTTCCAACACATCTTCTCCCATTTGCTGCGACGGATATCCTTGGACAGTTGGCAGGGAATTCCCGCCGCGGCGAAGAGTTCCTTGATCGCGAGCAGCCGCTCACTCTCATGCCCCATCAACTCGCCGATCGCTACGGCGCCTTTCTTGTAATGGTCGATGACACCGGGCGCGGCAATTTTGGAGTAGATATAGGCCACACCGCCCACGACACAATCGCGCTTGAATCGCGCAATCAGACGATCTTCGTTATCGATCCCGTTTTGCAGTGTCAGCAGCACCGTCTTTGCCGAGACCACCGGTTCGATCTGATCCATGACTTCGTCGAGGTTGTAGGCTTTGACTCCAAGAATAATGAGGTCCGGCTTGGGAAGTTGCCGCGCGTCTGACGCCGCCTGAGGTCGGACTGTAAAGGTTCCAGCGGCACTGCGGATCGTCAACCCATTCTGTATAACGGCTGCGAGCGTATTCGGCCTGAGCAGGAACGAAACATTGGGATTACCCTTCGCCAAATGCGCCCCAAAGAATCCACCTACCGACCCTGCGCCGACGACTAAGATCTGTTTCATACTCATCTCCACCTCTTCCACACATTGCATAGGACGCGGCGGTACTATAGCATGCGCCTGCGAACAGACGCAGCGGCCTTTCCTCTCTCTTGACCGATATGATGGCTGGTTCCGATTTCGGCATTCTGAAAGAACGTCTCGCCGCCGCACAATCGATTGCGGTCCTCACCGGCGCCGGCATTTCTGCCGACAGCGGCGTGCCGACCTTTCGCGGGGCAGAGGGCTTGTGGCGAAACTTCCGGGCGGAAGACCTGGCAACTCCGGAAGCCTTTGAGCGTGACCCTAGGCTGGTATGGGAATGGTATAACTGGCGTCGCGAGTTGATCGCCACGAAGAAGCCTAATCCAGCTCATGAGGCTATCGCGAAGTTAGAACGTCGTTGCGCGCAGTTCTGGCTGATCACACAAAACGTCGATGGATTGCACCGAACCGCAGGATCACACCGACTGTCCGAGATTCACGGCAACATTTGGATGGTGCGCTGCACGGCATGCGGGCAGGTGACTGAGAATCGGGATATTCCGATTCAAATGTTGCCGATATGCCGCGCCTGCCGGAATCTTCTTCGGCCTCATATCGTCTGGTTTGGAGAATCCCTGGCTGAGGAAGACCTCCAGCGTAGCTACACCGCGCTTCAGGCAAGTGATCTATGCCTCGTCATCGGCACGTCCGGTGTGGTGTATCCGGCTGCTGGATTTGCATCGATCGCGAAAGAGGCCGGCGCATTCGTGGCAGAAATCAATCTCGACAGGACGCCACAGTCTGACTGGATCGATCTGTCATTGCAGGGACGGGCGAAGGACATCGTACCACTGCTGCTTGAGCCGTGAAGCGTGATACGGTAAGCGGTACTGGAGACGGAGGGCACGGCAGCGCTCCACTCTGACATTTCACGTTCTGTCAGCTGCCGGCCAGCCGTTTGATCAGCGGTATCAATTCATCGAGGGATTGAATTGTCCGGACTCCCGCACGCGGTGACGTTCCCTGACGATCGAGCAGTACCGCATGAAGCCCCGCTTTCCCCGCACCCTCGACATCGTCCCGCAGGCTGTCCCCGACATGCAGCGCCTCCTCCGGATCGATGGCATGTTTATCCAGCGCGAGCTGAAAAATCTTAGTCGCCGGTTTGGCAGCCTGTGCCAGACTGGAAATTGTGATCGTATCGAACAGATCGGCAATACCCAACCCACGTATCACCGGAAATAGACGCGAGTCGAAGTTGGATATAATCCCCAATTCCATGCCCGAGGCCTTGAGACTGGAGACGGTCGAGAGCGTCTCGGGAAACAGACTCCATGAACCGGCATCTTCAAACACCTCGAAGACCCGGTCGAAAAAGTCATCGAACCGTTCGAACATTCCGACACGATAGAATACATTGTGGACGATATCGAACCACCAGAGTCGCTCACTCTGCTTGAGCTGCGCCGGCTCTACTGACGCAAAGATCGGGGGCGGCGCCTCTCGAAAGGCCCGGCTAAATGCCTGTTTGATCGCTGATAACGACTCCGGGGTTTGTGAAAATCCGTATTCCACCGCATGCTCAAGATAAATCTCCGCGACAGATCCCTTCACATGAAAGAGCGTGTCAGCTGCGTCAAAAAATACAACTCGTATCGACACACCGGTCTCCATCATCTCGCCGCGGCTCCGAAGGGATTGGCCATGTTCTTCACTGAGGAACACCTCCACTCACTAAATAGTCGTTTTCTTGACAAAGAATACCCTCGCTGATAGCTTCGTAAAACCTAATAGATCTGGAGACTTCGATGCCTTCTTCCATCTTTGTGGTCGATAGCAGTCCTGCTGTGCGTCGCTTGGTTGAACAGACCTCGGCGCCCGAAGGGTTTGACGTTGTAGGATTCAGCGACGGTCCGGCAGCCCTCGCCGCAGCAAAACAGGGCAACCCCGCCCTGATCATTGTGGACTACTATCTCGAGAATATGACCTTTTCCGGTTTTTGCAAAGAGATCAACAAGCTCGACAATTTGACTGAAACCTATCTTATCTCACTGGTCAATCAGGCAGACAATCTGGATGAAAACCTGTTCCGTTCGCTGGGTGTGAAAGGTTTCCTTAAAAAGCCGTTTCATCCTGACGAACTACTCACGATCATCAAGTACATCCAGCAGAAACAGCAGAAACCTGAACAGGTCGCTAAACCTAAACGCCGGGCTTGGCCACCGTCGGCGGCCGATGACGACACCGACGAAGAAACAGGCTCCGCTCTCGTTGCAACAGGTGCCCCCACTCTCTCTCCCGGTCCCTCGCTGGGTGTCGCACTCAGTGCCGCGCTCAACGCCACACCGAGCCCTGCAGCCAAACCGGTGGAACCAGCCATCACTCGACCCAGTACGCCAATGCCCACTGCCCCCGTGACACGCACAGCAGCGGCAAGTCCCGACAACTCCATGAAGAACATCTTCGACCAGCTCATGCAGTCGATGACACACCAGGTTGAACAACGATTGGCAGACATATTGCCTACGGTCATCGAAGAAAAGCTGGCGAGCCAGGTCCAGCCCGTCGTCCACAAAGAATTATGGGCGCAACTCGGCGACGTGCTTTCCGAGGAACGTCTCGCCACGATCATACAGCCCATCGTATCGCGGGAACTGCCGTCCTTGCTGGCAAAAGAAATCTCAAGCCATGAGCCCATCATTCGGCAAACCGTCTCCGACTTGATCGGCACGATGGTCAAGGCAAAACTCGACATCTGGGTGCAGGAGCAGGCCGAGTCCGGCCTCCGACAACACCTATCCGACATCATTCGGGAACAGATCGGTTCGATCGATCAGATCGTGAAGGATGAAGTGCAGGCTACCGTGCACAAACTCGCGCCGCCGATTTTGGATGAAACCGTACGGACTGCCTCTGAGCGTGCCATCGAACAAGCCGTACAGCACATCGTTCCGGAGCTTGCCGTACAGCACATCACCGCCGAACTGAAACGCCTGACTGCCTCCAGCTGACGGAAATACCGCTCTCCCTGCCCTATCCTTTTTTCCCGCGCTTGGCGGCGGCTCGTCGGGTTTTCACCAGCGTCTTCATCCGCTTCACGTTCTTCCGATGCTTCCGTCTCGTCTTCCGATCTTTCTCACGTCCTCGTGGCATACCGACTCCCTACGATAAAAGTGATGGGCCCCTGCCTGACCGCGATGGTATAACACAGCCTCGGCAGGGTCACAAGCTGTGCGGCCATGCCATTTGCTGTGCC
>JABMDE010000094.1:7791-15272 GCA_015904055.1 Nitrospira sp.
GATGCTCTGCGGTTCACCCTGGCATCAATGGCCTCACCCGGACGCGATATCAAGCTCGCGGAGGAACGGATTGAGGGGTATCGCAACTTTGCCAACAAAATCTGGAATGCCGCACGATTCGGCCTGATGTACCTGGACGGAACACGCACCGCCCTCCCTCCGGCACAACGGACCTTTCCCGACCGGTGGATCCTGAGCCGCCTGAACCACACGATCCACACCGTGACGTCGGAGATGGAATCATACCGATTTGATCGCGCCACCGGGGCTCTGTACCACTTTATCTGGCACGAGTACTGTGATTGGTATCTGGAATTGATCAAACCCGTCTTGCAAGACCCTGCACATCCCGATGGACCAGGCACAAGACAGACGCTCGTCGAGACACTCGAAACGACAATGCGGCTGCTGCATCCCTTCATGCCGTTCATTACCGAAGAGATCTGGCAGACGATTCCCCATCAGGGAGCCAGCATCGTCCTCCAGAATTATCCGGTTTTGAACCACACCTGGTCATCACCCGATACAGAGCGACAGTTTACTCTGCTCGAACAGACTGTTGGGCTCATCCGCACCGGCCGGGTTCTGTTGAATTATCCGCCGGGACAGCACATTCCCTTTTATGTCGACCATGATGACCGGAACAGGCAGGAACAGCTCCATCAGATCCATCAACACCTGGCTCACCTCAGCCGCGGCGAAGCCACGATCACGGCATCGAAGGATTGGCCGTCGGTGAAACTGCTGCGGCTCGTTACGGAAGGCCTTTCTGTTGGAATCACAGTCTCCGGCGATGTCGATCTTCACAAAGCACTCGACCGTTTGGCGAAACAACTTGCGGAGAATGACAAGGAATCTCAACGGCTCACCGGCAAACTGAACAATGCGGAGTTCGTATCGAAGGCTCCGCCGGACGTGATCACCGAGCACCAGGAACGGGTGCGGACGATGGCCCGTGACCGTGAGCTTCTAGCCGGCAGTGCCGAGCAATTGCGCACGATGCTGGAAACCTGACCGATGATACCGCTTCCCGCCGCAGACATCCGCCGCGCCGTTCGGCTAGGATTGGAAGAGGACCTCGGACAAGGCGATGTGACTACCGCCGCGCTTTTTCAAAAGCCGGTTCCCGCCCGCGCCAAGATCATCGCCCAGCAGCCGATCGTTGTGGCGGGACTGGCTGCAGCCGTGCAAACATTTCTGGCGGTCGACCCGACGCTCACCCTCACGGTCATACGGCGAGACGGCGAACCGGCCAAGACAGGCGAGCCTATCGTCGTGATCGCCGGTGACGGGCGGGCCATCTTACAAGCGGAACGGCTCGCGCTGAATTTTCTCCAGCATCTGTCCGGAATCGCTACGCTGACACAGCAATTCTGCCGTGCAGTCAAGGGCCGTTCCATCAACATCATGGATACCAGAAAAACATTGCCCGGCTGGCGTGCCATTCAAAAATGGGCTGTCGCGCTCGGCGGCGGCGTGAATCACCGGATGTCGCTGGGAGACGGGATGTTGATCAAAGACAATCATCTGGCGCTTCTCAAGCAAGGCCCGCAAACTGTGCGCGCGGCATGCCGGCTCGCCAAATCCTACAAACCCGGCACAATGCCGGTCATCGTCGAAGCAGAATCCTTCTCCGAAGTTCGGCAGGCTCTTGCTGGAAAAGCCGACATTATTCTCCTGGATAACATGACGCCCGCCATGGTGCGCCGCGCAGTCGCGCTCATCAAGGGCCGCGCGTCAATCGAGGTCTCCGGCGGCATTACCATGAAGAATGTCCGGGCCATGGCGGCTACGGGAATCGACCGGATCTCGATCGGCGCGCTGACCCACTCTGCACCGGCGGTGGCGTTGAGTCTGGTCTTGACCCGAACCGGCCGGCCGCGCTGATCCATGCCGCTCTCTGCTCCGCTCACACTCGATAATATTCGCAGCACCTTGGCGACCACTGCTCTGGGACAGTGCCTCTACCTGCATCAGGAAGTCCCCTCGACCAATTCCGAAGCCTTGGCACTGGCTCACGCCGGCGCTGCCCACGGAACCGTTGTCATAGCCGAAAGCCAAACGGCTGGAAAAGGCCGGCGCACACGCACCTGGCACTCTCCTCCCGGTACAAATATCTATTGTTCTGTCGTTGTCCGCGGAATCGGAACGGCGTGTGTGCTGGCTGAATGGCTGTCATGGGTCCCGCTGACCAGCGCCCTGGCAGTGGCGGAAGCAGTCCAAACCGTCACGTCGCTGCCGCTCTCTTTAAAGTGGCCGAACGACCTGCTGTTACATGAGCGGAAAGTCGGGGGCCTTCTCTGTGAAAGCTCTCATGTCTCAGCCTCAGACCCGGTTGTCGTGATCGGAATCGGCCTCAATGTGAATATGCCGCAGGAGTCTTTCCCTGACGAACTGCATCCGATCGCGACCTCGTTGTTCGAAGTCTCACGCCATCCAATCGACAGAAACCGGCTCATCGCTCAGCTGCTAGTCGAACTCGAACAAGGCTTGAACGAGCTGCGCTCCCATGGATCTGAACGGTTGCGCCGGGCCTACACCGCTCGCTGCAGTACACTCGGCAAACGCGTCCGTGCGCTCATGGGACCCGAACAGGAGCTGCTCGGCACGGCTGAATCCATCTCCACCGACGGCGCTCTGCAAATCCGTCCCCTGTCCTCGTCTCCGACAACGCCGCTACTTATCGGCATACGCGCCGCCGATGTGATTCACCTCAAAGAGTAGCGAAATCTTCTGTCAGCCAGGTAGAATGCCTCCATGCTGCTGGCCATCGACATCGGTAATACCAACGTCGTCTGGGGAATCTTTGAAGGCCGGACCCTGCTGGCCCATTGGCGATTAGCCACCGATCCCAAGACCACTGCCGATGAGTACGGCATTCTCTGTACTCACTTGCTCGTTCGAAGCGGACGCACAGCAGAACAGATTACCGGCGCCATTATTTCCAGTGTCGTTCCCGCTCTTACGGGAACCTTCGAGTCGATGATCGGCACCTACTTCGCCTGTACGCCGCTCATTGTCTCCTCGGACATGGATACGGGGCTCACGCTCCGATACCAGAATCCCAAAGAAATCGGGAGCGACCGCATCGTCAATGCAGCCGCCGCACATCATAAATTCCAGCGAGACCTCATCATCGTTGATTTCGGTACCGCAACGACCTTTTGCGCAGTGACTCACGCCGGCGAATATCTCGGTGGGGTCATCGCCCCGGGCCTGGGCATCTCAGCCGAAGCGTTGTTCGCCCGCGCAGCCAAATTGAGCAAGGTTGAGCTGGCCCGTCCAAAGACCGTGATTGGAACTGACACGGCAGGAAGCATCCAATCCGGACTCCTCTTCGGCTACGCCGGACTCGTCGACGCCCTTGTCCGACGAATGGAACAGGAGCTCAGCCGTCCCTTCTATGTCATTGCAACAGGAGGGTTAGCCTCGGTGGTTGCTCCGGAAACCTCGTCGATTCGCGAAGTGGAGCCCATGCTGACCTTGGAGGGGCTCGAATTTCTCTTCCGACGCGCACACAGTACATGTTCAGACGTTGAACCCCGGTAACTCATCTCATCAGACTATTTTCCAGGACATTTCTTCCTTCTCCTGTTGACTTCCCATCACCTATGGATATCTGCTGCCGTACATAGGTATCGACATGAACCAAGAACAAGGAAATTCAGAGGAAACAGTGAATACTATCGATGGTTTAGGAGATGGCGCCACTGAAACAGGAGAGCCAAGCGCAACTACTGTGGACCCCCTCCTCGTAGAAGCACAACAGGCACTCGCCGCAAAAACAGAAGAAGCAAAGGCGGCTAACGATAAATATCTCCGATTGGCCGCGGATTTTGAGAATTACAAGCGGATGGCTCAGCGCGATCAGCGGGACCAAATCAAATTCGGCAATGAACAGTTGCTGAAGGAACTATTGCCGGTCGTCGATAACCTGGAGCGGGCCATCAAGGCTGCGCGTGACGATAAGGGAGGCAGCTCAGCCGTGGTTCAGGGCGTCGATCTGACCTTAAAGCAATTGTCGAGCTCTCTCGCAAAGTTCGGCGTTCAAGCAGTGGAAACAGTCGGCCAGGCATTCGACCCTGCCACGCACCAAGCCGTCTCGCATCTGCCGTCCGACATCGTACCGCGTGATCATGTGATCGACGAATTTCAAAAGGGTTATCGGCTGCATGATCGCATTCTCCGGGCAGCCATGGTCAGTGTCTCCGCTGGACCGGCACAGACCGACGGACATCATTCAACTACGCATTAACGAATCGTCGCTATCGGGAAGGAAGGAGTCCATCAATGGGTAAAGTCATCGGCATCGACCTCGGCACTACCAACTCATGCGTCGCGATTATGAGCAGCGGGGATCCTGTCGTCATCGCCAACGCCGAAGGGAGCCGTACCACTCCGTCCGTCGTGGCCATTACCGACAAGGCCGAACGTCTCGTCGGGCAAATCGCAAAACGGCAGGCCATTACCAACCATGAAAACACCATCTTCTCGGTCAAGCGGCTTATGGGACGCAAGTTCAAGAGCCGGGAAGTCCAGGAGGCCATGAAGCGGCTTCCCTATAAGGTCGTCGAAGCCGACAACGGCGATGCCCATGTCGAATTGCGCGGCAAGCGCTACAGTCCGCCGGAAGTGTCCGCCATGATTCTGCAAAAGATGCGGCAGACTGCAGAAGATTACCTCGGCGAAAAAATCACCGAAGCCGTCGTCACCGTCCCGGCCTATTTTGACGACAGCCAACGGCAAGCGACAAAAGACGCCGGGCAGATTGCCGGTCTGAACGTGCTCCGGATCATCAATGAGCCGACGGCTGCCTCGCTCGCCTACGGGCTCGACAAGAAGAAGGATGAGCGGATCGCGGTCTACGACCTCGGCGGCGGCACATTCGATGTGTCCGTGCTCGAGATCGGCGAAGGCGTGTTCGAGGTGAAATCCACCAACGGCGACACCTACCTCGGCGGCGACGACTTCGATCTGCGCGTGATGGATTGGCTGGTGGATGAATTCAAGAAGGATCAAGGGATCGATCTTCGCAAGGACCGCATGGCGCTCCAACGCCTCAAAGAGGCGGCGGAACGGGCCAAGATCGAACTGTCCTCGTCCCAGGAAACGGAAATCAATCTCCCCTTCATTACGGCAGATGCGAGCGGCCCCAAGCATTTGGTGACCAAGCTCACGCGGGCCAAGCTGGAACAGCTGGTGGACGATTTGATCCAACGCACCATCGAACCCTGCCGGAAGGCCATGTCCGACGCCGGTGTGACCGCCAAGGACATCCAGGAAGTCGTGTTGGTCGGCGGCATGACCCGCATGCCCAAAGTCATTCAGGTCGTCAAAGAGTTTTTCGGAAGAGAGCCGCACCGGGGCGTGAATCCCGACGAAGTCGTCGCCATCGGCGCCGGCGTTCAAGGCGGCCATCGTCGCCATCGTCCTCAAATACTGTCCGGCGGGCAGGCGCGCAATTTAAGATGTGATGGACAATGCTTCCATCTACTCCAGCAATGACCATTTCATGCACAGCCTCAATTCATGTCTCTAATCCCAACAATGGTTCCTGACACTTTTTTCATTCCACAGCGCAGCAGTCTGAACAGCGGCGCCTACCAACCATCGCCCCGCCATACGCTCTTGCAACACTTCTGAGAATCCACGCAACCGTCACGGCATCGCTCATGCTTGCCGAACGGCTGGACGGCAAGAGTCTACGAACAGTCGAACTACCGCAAGACGTGACTGGCTCCGTGCTGATATTGATCGGACCAGAGGGAGACTGGAGCAAGGAGGAAATGCGGATAGCTGATCAGGCAGGATGCGAATCCATGACCCTTGGCTCACACATTCTACGAGCCGAAACCGCAGCCATCGCCACCATCAGCATTCTCCAATCCCGCCTCGGCAAGCTGGGATAACCGGTGGAACGACCGGCGGGAAGTACAGACGTGCGCGCGAAGTGACGTACGACACCTCAGTACTCAGGCTTGTCCCCATGTGTCGTGCGCATGTATTACACCCAGTTTTCTAGCCGGAGGCCGGGAACATGCCGAAACTCCCGGAGATTATTGCTGACGAGCTTGGCCCCCAGACTCAATGCATGTGCGGCGATAAGCATGTCCATCGAACCAATCGGAGTCCCCTTAGCCTCAAGTTGCTGACGCAAGCGACCATATGACCAGGCAGCGGTCTGGTCAAACACAGCGACCTGAAGCGGGGCAAGAAACTGCTCAAGGGCATGGCGATTCTTAGACGAATGATGGCTCTTGCTGACTCCGTAAGCCAATTCGGCTGCCGTGATGCTGGAAATCCCGATGTCGCCGACAGGGTGCGACTGAAAACGTTCAATAATGGAAGGCGGCTGCTGTTTGATGAGGTAGATGCAGATATTGGTATCCAGCATCAGCTTCATGCAAAGGGGCGCTTTCTTTTCTGGACCGGAGGCTGTTCCCTGTTTCCCTCCATGAAGTCGTCGGTAAACATGGCGAGGCTCTCGGTGAGCGGCTGCCACGTCTCTTTCTTTGGGCGAATGACGAGCGTATTGCCTCGCCGTTGAATTTCGACCTCGTCACCCTCCAGCTGAAATTCGCGTGGGATTCGCACAGCCTGGCTGTTGCCGCTCATAAACAGCTTGGTATTCTTCTTCGTCGCCACTGCAATCCTCCATCAAATGTATATACACCATGATATACGGATGACTATTCTCTGTCAATGGAGATTCGGGAGAGGATCGGCGCAACCAGAGATCAGAACAACTGAGCACCGATCGGCATGTTAACCCGCATCGCCACCATCAGCGCTGTGAACAGCCGTTCATTCGCGCATTGGAATTGTTGGGCCTGACGCTCGCGGATGACCGATGGAAAGGTCGGCGAAAAGAATTGACCCGTGCCCACGAACTACTGTGCGATGCCATGAGGGCGGAACAGAGTAGGCAGCGACCTTGCTGCCCTGGACCGCGACTTCCTTCATTTTGCCGTGGCCGCCAGAGCTGGGCGATGATGGGGAATGCACAAAACAAGACTTGACCCTCAACTTTTCTCAACTTTTCCTGCCCGCCGAATCTTGTCGCAGGCAGGTCATTCGTCATAGGGTTCGGACGCATTACTCCTTACCCTCACGCCACTACGACCCGCGGTTTAGGAAAGCGTCTTCGACGGTCCGATTGACTTACTTCCAGCCCATGAATAGAGTTCGTCTTGCACTTAGAACCAGATCACTCCTTACAGGGGTTATAGGAACTAGAAAGACATGAACGAACTCGAGTTTCTTCCGGGTTTTTTTAGAGCTGTCACTGATTACGCAGGTGTTATTATCGGCGGACTGACTGCGCTTGGTGGGGTCATACTTACAAATCGGGCCCATGCTCGTAGACTAAAAGAACAGTTTGCACCACTGCTGTCCGGTTAAATTTGCTCCCATGACCATGAAAGCAAGGACTGGAGCGGGATTCGGAGCGTCGAGGGGTGTCTCCGATTTGAAATTGCCGA
>JABMDE010000095.1:0-1721 GCA_015904055.1 Nitrospira sp.
CTTGAACGCCATGTGCTCATACAAGTGGGCGAGCCCTGTCTGTCCCACCTGCTCATTGATCCCGCCGACAGCGAAGGTGATGTTGATCGACACCACCGGCGTCTGATGGCGCTCGACCATTAGTACCGTCAACCCGTTGGCCAGTTTGTGTTCAATCACACGGTCTGCCAGGCTGGGCGACGCGGCATACAACGGGGTAAGAAGGCTGAGGCTCAGGTTGAGCAACAATGCGACGGTGCCCACCACAGCTACGCGGATTCTTCCATTTACGGTTCTGCTTATCCTCAGCCTGTTTGTCATATAAAGATCTCCATCAGTTCCTCCGGCCGTTCAATGAACCAATCGGGCTTGCACGCCGCCATCTTGTCCCGATTCCCCATCCCGTAGCCGACGGCACAGACACGGATGCCGGCATTGTGGCCGCCGTTGATGTCGTTGGTGCTGTCCCCCACCAGGACAGCCTGATCTTTCGAGATATTCAACTGTTCCATGACATGCAGCAACATGCCCGGTTCCGGCTTGAGCCCGAACCCGTTGTCGCCGCCGACGAGATACGTGAAATGCTGTGCACCTAACCCGTTCAAGATGACACGCGTATATTCGATCGACTTGTTGGTGGCGACGGCCTTCTGTTTATACGCGAAATGGCGCAGCATCGGTTCAATGCCGGGGAAAAAGGTCGTCCGATCCAGACAATGGGCGAGGTAATGGCCGCGGAAAACCTTGAGGGCATCTTCGAAGCTGGTTCGGCCCTCCTCCCCCACTGCGAGACGCAACAACTTCTTCACGCCATCGCCGACAAAACCGAAAATCTCTTCCAACGGGCGTTCCGGCAAACCCAACTCGGCCAAGGTCAAATTCACGGACTTTGCGATATCCCACTTGGACTCGATCAGTGTGCCGTCAAGATCGAAAATGAGCAACTGTACGGACGTCTTCCCCATTTATTTCGCCTTTCGCAAGGAACCCTCAAGCGCCGTCAGGATGCCGCGCTGCGCCGCATCCTGCTCACGGAGCGCAGCTTCGCGCGCAAAGTTCACCATCCGCGGCACTCCGATATGAGGCGGAATCACCGGCTCGACGATACGCCAGTTGTTTCGCACAGCCTTCACATGGAACCGCACTTCTTCCGTCTTCTCCTCAGGCACGAAAACCGCGGACTTGAAATTGACCGACCCCCGCACCCGAAAGGTGACAGGGATGATGATGTCCAGATTGTCGATGATGGTCCACTGCCGGTAATCCTCCGGCACAATAGCCTCCTGAATCACCACGACCTGGTCCCACGACGGCTCTTCTTTCCAATCGACATACGGCGCGAGCACGTCGAATCCCATAGCCTCCAGACGGGCGCCTTTCTGATCCAAGCGCACGTACCGCTTGACGATCTCGGCGGGAGAGCGTTTCAGCGAGCCGCTCTGGGTGAAGCCGGTCTGGGCTTGCCCAATACCGGCCGTCGCAATCAGGCCGAGGATGACACACACCCCAACGGCATAGCCCGCGAACCTGACGATTGAATTGGTCACATTCCGGCGGGCCGGACCGATATCATGGGCAAGGCGTAAACTTCGCACGGTGGATAACCCTTTGTTCTCTCTCGTTCAATACGGGAATCTCGGAATGGCCGTATGAAGTGTGTCGCACAGTCGACGGCGAGTGTCAGCCGAGTCGACGCGTATTCTAGCAAACAGCCACAGAGACATCCAGGCAAGCTTGCGAAC
>JABMDE010000095.1:1841-19519 GCA_015904055.1 Nitrospira sp.
CAGGACACGGTCCAGAAGTTCCGTCGTCTTGGTCGGATTGGCCCGCGACGTGCCGATATAAGACCCGCCGCAAAAGTGAAGCCGGCTGATATCCTCGATTGAAAGCGGCCGTACCTTTCCCCCGCTTCCCTCCATCAGCCATTTGAACCCGTCAAGAATGCCGAGGACATCGCAGCCGCCGAGAAGGCCGCGGATCGTGGCTGCGCTGATGACGCTGTTGATGCCGGGCGCCGGTCCGCCCCCGACCAAAATACCAATGATCGTTCGTGGTGAGGCCATCTTTGCCTGTCCTTACCTGTGCGTCCAACAGCCTTCCAAGTTCTTCATGCTCTGCGGCATGGTTGTATACTCCATTGCATCGAGAGGCAAGCGGTGCGGCTCGAATGGGTCGAGCAACGACAGCGTTCGACTCCGGCATTCGTCACCCCGTCATCTCATCCAATCCAACATGGGCGCGAAGCCGGTTGTAATCGAACGCGGTCCGGCCCGTTCGCAAGAAGCCCGGATCGTGCCGCGCCATCTCATCGATCAATGCGCCGACCCGGCTGCGCATCTGCGCAGTCGTAGCAGCATGCCGCGGCGTTTGCCCGCCGAGCGCGAGATGCGGCTGGTCCGACCATTCGAGATAGGCCTTCTCTAAGAACCGATTGAGCAGGGCTCGGTCTTCTTCCTGCGTCACGGCCAACGTCAGCGATTCCTCGGACATCAGATCATTCACCGACAATTGCCTAACCGGCGGCTGCAGTATCTCCCCTCGGAAGTGCAGCGAAAATCCCAGCGAGGCCGCGAGCCGATGCTTGATCAGATCGAGCCGATCCGGGCTGTCGCACTCCACGATCAGCTGAGAAGACGTCAACGTCAGCCTCGCGACGATTGTTGTGACGGCTCCTTCGGCCGCTCGTTGAACCCACACATGGGCCGGAGGAAGACCGGCGACACTGTACCCGCCGGCTCGATCAGCCGGTTGCGCAGGCTCCACATCCTGCACCTCCGACAACCGATCGACGAACAACTGGTGCTCATGGTGATCGTACAACGCCACGGCATAGAGGTACGGCTGCCCGTCGGGACAGCGGTAGCGAATATGGCCGACGGCGTTCACCAAGGCGTCCATCCGCAGCTGCGCGAACGCCCAGAGCAGCATATACCCGAATCGCTTGGTAAATTCTCCCCACTCCCCCAGAGCAAAGGACCCGGAACTCATTTCTAATTCACGACGCCATTCCGCAGTCATCGCGAGCACCGATTCGGCATCGGCTTGCGATAAGACCAGCCCGCAACCGGCCCATACCGCCCTGCCGGATTCCTCCTCCCCCGGAGCGCGAATGACACGGGTGAGCAACACATGGCCGGCAGAAAGATCCTTGGCGAAATCCCCGCCGGGAAGGACCCACACGGTCCCGTCACCAACCGATCGCAGCGTAAGCGCGTCGCCCGGTTTGGGTAGCGAGGTCAGCGTGAGCAGATCCATGGATGAATGTTTCAGCGGATCGAGCCAGGCCCGCTCTTCGTTCGGAATGTGTTCGGTGATGACGTCCCGCAGCTGTTCGACAAGAGTCAATTGCCCGTCTTCCGGGTAGAAATCGCAGAGGAGGACGAGGCCGGCCAATTCGGTTTCCTGCGCGAGCGGAACCACAACCCTCCCGGCGCCGCTTCCCAGATAGGGCCTGAGGGCGCGCGCAAGCGCCGTCTCCCGCTGCAAGGAGAAATCAGGCCTGAGCGACAGCGCCTCAAGACGCGCGAGCACCGCCTCCAGGGACGGAGGCGGCGGCGCCCACAGACCGACCGTCCGTTCACTCGCGAGCTTCATGGATTTCCTCCATGACGATGTCTTCCGCGTCAAGCCAATCCCTGAGATCGCTCCCGGCTTGACGGCCCCGTTGCTCCCACAGCTCGTAGGCTTTCTGCGCGATCCGCTCCCACATCCCATCCGGCAATTCAATCGGTGTGCTGGGCCTGACGGCAGCAGGCGAAGACCGCCCTTTCGCCGCTCCAGTCTTCTTCACAACAGTGCGCATGACAGACTCCTCGGTTAAGGGTTCATCGGCACGGCAGGTTGCGCCGAGACGACACGGCGATGGTCCTGATGAAATTTGGGGCTCCGGACCGCCAGGATGGGACAATGCGACTGCCGGAGGACCGACTCCACGACACTGCCATAGAAGGCATGCGACAGGCCGCGTCGTCCATGCGTTCCCATGACGATCAAGTCGGCCGACCAGGCCCGGGCCGCATCGAGAATAGAATCGCGTGGGAGCCCCCCTCGAATAAGAGATTCAGATTTCACGTTCGCGGCGTTCAGTGCCGCAACAAGACCAGCCAGCCGTTCAGTGAAGGCCTCCCGCTTGTGTTCCTGTGCCGCCGGAAGCGGAACCGTGAAATCCAATCCATAGAAGACCGGCTCCATGACATGCAGCAGCATGACAGACGCCTGTGCCCGCTGCGCCATGGCGGCCGCATATTCCAGGGCATCGAGCGAGCAGTCGGAGAAATCGACCGGGACCACGATCCGATCCAACGAGGCCGGGCGATTCGTACTGCCGCCGGTATGCTCCACCCCCGACCGATCGATGCGCACGGCCAGCACAGGACAGGGCGCCGTCTGAATGATCCGCTCCGCCGTACTTCCCAATAAGACATGTGCAAGGCCGGTCTTCCCGGCGGTGCCCACGATGATCACGTCCACCTCTTCAGCCGCCGCAGCGGCCAGCACTTGTTCGCTCGGGATACCCGTCTCGATCCTCGTATGAACCGTAATCCCCCGCCCGGCAGCCCGCGCTTTCAGCCGGGCCAAATCTTCCGTGGCCTGCATCATCAGCCCGGCTAGATATACGCGGCACACGGAGGACTCCGGATCGAGGCCAGGAGCAAATTCCAACACGCTCACGACCGTCAGGGTGGCCCCCCACAACTCGGCCAACTTAAAAGCATAGGCCTCCGCGCCCTCCGTCCTCGTGGAACCATCCGTTGCCAGAAGAATGCGCCCAATGTTCATGGTCCAGACCTATGAGAGAAGAACGAATGGCCTCAAATTCTGATTCTTGAGCGAAGACACACAGGTTGTCTGATATCAAACCTCAGCACTCAGCCCTCTACACAGCCTCTGTACTCAACAGGAGCAGTTCCCCACCCATATTCGGATGGATCGAGCATCGAAACTCATGCCGCCCCGGTCGGGACATGTCGAACCGTAGAACGGCATCGCGCTTCGGATCAAGAAACACACCGCTCAGGCCGCGGCCATAAACGATGACCCCGTCCCTTTCGATACGCGTATGAAGCCCCTCAAACATGGTCGAACCGAAATCGTGCCGCTCGGCATCCTCGTTCCGAACCTTGATGACCGTCGGGACTCCCAGCCGCAAGGTTCCCTGCTTCGTCACAAACCTGTAATCCTTGATCGTCACCTCGACCACCTGTTCGGATTGCGCGAGACTCAACCCCGCCTCCTCCAGCCCCATAGCCCACGGCAATCCAAGTGTCAGACCGACTATCAGGCATCCGACCCATGATCGAGAATGTCCATGAATGAACATCATCTTCCCCCCTTCTTATGCTTCCGTCGACTTCCGTTGGAGAACCGGCAGCGGCACGGTCAACACAGGACAGCCTGCTGTACGGACGACCTTTTCCGCCGTGCTGCCGAAGAAGATCTTGTCCACGCTGCCCGACCGTCCACCGTAACTTCCCATCACGACCAGATCCACTTTCTCCGTTCGCGCGGTTTTGGCGATCTCGACAAACGGCGATCCCTCTCGAATCACGCGCGTGAGGGCCACCCCCTTGGCCACCGCCGATTCCAGCAACCGGCGCACGTTCAACCGGGCATGATGCCGCAATCGCCGCCTCTGTACGGCGGCATCGGACGGAACGGCCAGCAAGCCCAAACGATTAAACGATTCAAGGGTTCCCATGTCGATCACATGCAGCACCGTCACGCCGGCCCCGCACAGGCGAGCCATGTCGCAGGCGATGTGGAACGCCTCATCGGAGCAGGGAGAAAAATCGACAGGAACCAGGATGTTCTTGAAGAGACCACCGTCTTGCCCCATACGCACTCCTTCTCGCTGGCAATGTAGCGACGCCAGAGAAGTACTCAGCAAGGCCGGTGCCACTGGCGAAAAGCTGATGGCTGATAGCTGATGGCTTACAGAAATCACGAATGTATTGTTTTTGCTCTTTCCATACACCACCGGCTATGCGCTCCACCTCTGGAAGACGGGGCTCTCTGCTACAGCGGTCATTCACCCGCTGTAGCAGAAAGCCCCACAGGACGTGACGTGTAAGAAGCGAACAGTGAGAGGCGAGAAAACAGCGCCTCTAAACCGCACAGGATTCCTTTCACTTTTCACGTTTCACCTTTTACATCCAGGACGGCATTGGACTTGCTGACCTACACTTTCATCGAGGGAAGCATGACAAATGAACGGTGGTTGTTGCTTGGTGCGGTGGGATTAGCCCTGGCGATCATGAGTTACTACATCTTCTTCTGTCCTGCAGAATGTCAATGAACCATCGGTCACGGGGATAACAGAGGGGAAAATGGCGACCGCCGCGGAACTGATGACTGTAGACATTCCAAGAGGAGACCGAAACCACACAGTCGGCGAGACGATCGCTACGCTCAGGCGCCATACCTGGGAAGAAGTGGGCCATGTCTATCTGGTTGACGACCAGGCCATGCTGGTGGGCCAAGTGCCGATCGAACGGTTACTCCACGCAAAGGAGCAGACGGCACTGGCCGAACTCGAAGGCCTCCCGCCGATCGAGGTGCTTCCGGGAGACGCGGCCGAGACCGTGGCATTGCGCGCGGTCGAGCGCCATGATGCGGACGTCGCCGTCATCGACAGCCGTCGCCGCCTGTTGGGCGCCATTCCGATCGGACGGCTCTTAGCCCTGTTGCATGACGAACATGTGGACAATTTTCTGCGGATGGGCGGCGTAAGCAGAATAGATCCCCTCCATCTGTCGGTCGCCGGACAGCAGACGTTCACCGCCGTACGCGCACGCATCCCCTGGTTGCTGCTTGGCCTCGCGGGAGGATTCTTGGCCGGGGGCGTCGCCTCAGCTTTTGAAGCTTCCCTCAGGCGGGAGGTGTCTCTCGCGTTTTTTCTTCCCCTGGTCGTGTATATGGCCGACGCCGTCGGGACGCAAACAGAAACGGTCTTGGTCCGCCGGCTAGCCTATGGGGAAGTCCCCTTGTGGACGCAACTGACCGGAGAAACATTGATCGGCGCCTCCATCGGAGCGATCGTCGCAGTCGCCGCCACCGGTGGATTATGGCTCTGGAACAGACAATCAGCCTTGGCAATGGTGGTGGGAATCTCACTGGGGGTCACGGTGGTGGTCGCCACCGTCATCGCCAGCATCCTGCCGCTGGGGCTGGCGCGCCTTGGAGCCGATCCGGCCCTGGCCAGCGGACCGGTGGCCACGGTCATCCAGGATATCTTGAGCGTGGGAATTTATCTGATGATCGCCACCGTCCTTCTTCCGGAGTGACGTACGGCGCTTGGGGTCTATTAGTTTTCTAGTGGAAGGCACTGCCCATGAAACTCTTACTCGCAGTCGACGGTTCTGACAACTCGTACGAGGCCGTACGGTCGCTCAAGTACTTGAGCCGCGCCGAGGCACTGCACATCCTGCACGTGCTGGATGTCCCGACTCCGGCCTATCCGATGATGATGCCGGAAGTGACACAGGAACTCTATGCGACCGTCGAGCAAAATATGCGGGAGGATGGCACCCGTTTGTTGGAGCGGATCGTGTCGCTGCTCCCGATGGACATCGGCCCGGTGACGACACACCTGATCGTCGGTTCCCCGGCGGATCAGATCGTCATGCTGGCCGAGCAACAGAAGGCGGACCTGATTCTTCTCGGCACCCGCGGCCTCGGTCCAATCAAGGAACGGCTGGTCGGGAGTATCGCTCATCGCGTGTTGACATTCGCCCCCGGCGCGAAACTGATTCTCCACGGTCCGTTGAAAACCGTGGGTCAGATTCTGCTCCCGGTGCAGGGGACGTACGATGCGGAACATGCCCTGCGCTTTCTTCAGCAACACCCCTTTCGTGACCAGCCGGCAATCACCCTGTTTACCGTCTTGCCGCACACCAGCCCGCCTTGGCCGGTCGATACCGCTTCCGCCAAGGCGATGGAGATCGATGCGCTTCGCCACGCGCAAGACTCCCTTCACGACACTGCCGCCACGCTGGCCGCACTGGGCTATCGAGCCCATGTCACTGCCACGCTCGGCACACCCGTTGAGGGGATTCTGCAGAAAGCCGGGGCCTTGAATCCGGATCTGATCCTCATGGGATCCCGTGGACGCCACGGCATGACACGCCTGGTGCTGGGCAGCGTCTCTCATGCCCTCCTCCACCATGGCCGCTATCCGCTGATGATTTTTAACTAAGAAAAGGGGCCGCTTATGCCGATGTACGACTACATATGCCTGGACTGCGGGAAGGAGTCGCTGATCGTCGTGACGTTGAAAGAGCATGAACGGGGCGAGGTGGCCTGTCCGGCCTGCGGCAGCAAAAAGCTGCGGCAGCTCTTTAGTCCGTTTATTGCCCACACTACCAAGAAGAGTTAATCGCATGTTGAAAAAGGCCGCCGGCTCACGATATCGACTCCTGCTCCTCGGATGCTCCGCTCTCCTCCTGCTAAGCGGACCGACGGTGTCTTCTCTGTATGCCCAAGACTATCCATCTGATCTCACACGTGGAAAATCGATGTATGAACGGCATTGCCAGAACTGCCACGGCTCTGGCGGGCGAGGAGACGGCCCTGCCGCCACCTCCTTAAAAATTCAGCCGGTGGATTTTCACCGCTTCCGGTCTTTTCTGAAATCCGATGAGGAGCTTTTGCGAACAATCGAGCACGGCGTCGTCTTCAGTCCGATGCATGCGTGGCGCGGGCAACTCACCGATGGAGAAATGCAGGACGTACTGGCCTACGTTCGCCTTCTGTCGCAACAGGGACCGTGATCTCTATATCGATAAAGGAGCGTATAGCTTATGGCCGATGGCCCGAAACTCAGAGGGTTTGGTTTTCTGTCATACGCTAGCCCACATTATTCATGACGGTTCGTCGCGAAATCGCCAAGCCGCGTCGTGAGACCGGCGCGCGGAGCCCGGAGGACCTAAGGCATACTCGTGCAGTATGTCGAAGGTCTGAGGGGCGAGCCCGCCGGCCGCAGGCTTGTCGGAACAGCGGATCGGCGATTGCAGCAGAAGTGTTCATGAATAATGCGGGCTAGCTGCCGACTTGCTCCGCGCGCTTGGGACCGCTCCGGCCTATACAGTTCATATCTCTCCGGCTTTGCAGACGTTAACCCGGACCATCGACCATGCCCTGTCACATACAAAGGAGATATGACATGACGCAAGCTTCCGCCCCGTCCCTCATGATGGTCCTTGCCCTGTCCATTGGACTGACCGCCGGATCAATCATGGCAGTCGGCCCCGTGAACCTCTACGCGGCCACCCCTGTGACTGCTCCTTGCGAGAGCCTCTATAAGAAGAAGGCCGTCCCGGCTAACACGTTGCAGGCCCTGGTGCGCGCTCACGAACGGTGGATGGTATATCGGAGCAATCCGGAAAGCAGCCGTGCTGAGCTCTGTCAGGCAGACCTGAGTCGTGCCATGCTCGCGGGGGCCAATCTGGAGCGAGCTCAACTGGAAGGCGCCGTTTTGCGACAGGCGAATCTGCATCAAGCCAATCTCGCCCAGGCCAGTTTGGCAGAAGCCGATCTCTCAAAATCGGCTCTGGATTACAGCATCCTGTCCGGAGCCGATCTCCGTCGCGCCACACTCACCGGCGCGAATCTCTTCCGTGCCATCGGCGATGAAGCCGCACTGTTTAACGCCATTCTGGTCGGCGCCCGGTTGCGCGAAGCCACATTCGAACGGGCTCAGCTGGAGGGCGCTGATTTGACCTCCGCCGACCTTACCGACGGCACCTTCGTCGACGCGTATTTTTATGGAGCGACGATGCAGGGGGCGAACCTGTCGAACACCGACCTCAGCGGAGCCGACTTGCGCCGGACCATCCTGACCAAGGCCAATCTTTACCGGGCCAACCTTCAAGGCGCTCTGCTGGACAGCGCGCGACTCGACAACGCTCAGCTGATCGAAGCTGACATGGAAAGCGCCTACCTTGATGAAGCGAATTTACGTGGCGCCAACCTGCGTGAAGCCATTCTCCGCGGGGCCGACCTTCGCTATGCCGCTCTGCAGGGGGCCAACTTGTCACACACCGATCTGGAAGGAGCCAATTTGGAACAGGCCCGCCTGGTCAAGGCAACTCTCCAGTTAGCGAAGCTCAGGATGGCCATTCTCTACCACGCCGAACTTGATGAAGCCGACTTTCGAAACGCCCGTCTCAATCGCGCGGTCCTGATCGGAGCGCGAGGATCGCGTGTCAATTTTACGAAAGCCGATTTGAGTGAGATCTATGCGCCGAAAGCCTCTCTTCGGCAATCTCAATTCAACGGGGCGGACTTGGAATCGGCCAATTTCGTCGAGGCGGACCTGAGCGGATCGAACTTCACTACCGCCAACCTGACTCACGCAAATCTCCAAGAAGCCAACCTCCGAAATGCCGCGCTGGTCAAAACAGATCTCACCGGCGCGCGCCTTGGTTCGGCAGATCTCCATGGCGCGGACTTGCGGGGTGCAACGCTGACATCTGTGACCGGTCTCACGCAAACGCAACTCGACTCCGCTTGTGTCGACGAACGGACGACATTGCCGTCTGAACTGAACCGACCGGCTCCCTGCAGTCCCGTAAAGAAACGAACCAAACCATGACCGCTGTACGCGAACTGCCCGCCGCGATCACCGAGGGGAGACTTGTCTTAACCCGCATTATTCATGACGGTTCGTCGCGAAATCGCGTCGCGAAATCGCGGAGCCGCGTCGCGAGAGCGGCGCGCGGAGGCCTGAGATCCCGAGGCGTACTCGTGCAGTACGTCGAGGGACCGAGGGGCGAGCCCGTCGCCCGAAGGCGTGTCGCAACAGCGGATCGGCGATTGCAGCAGAAGCGCTCATGAATAGTGCGGGCTGGAAGAAATACTCGGCCTTCCGGTTGGCTCGCGCGGCGTAGTCGTGTTTGCGCATGGAAGCGGCCGGTGTCCAAGGCAGGATCAATTCCGCTGATGTCGCGCAAGCAACAACTCTCTCAGCTCTTCATAGACATCTCGCCGAGGGCCGACAAAGATGATATCGAGGCAAGACTCATCATCGTGAAGCCGATAGATGATTCGACATGTCCGGATTCAATGAGACCGAAACCCCGCCAACTTATACTGAAATACATGCCCGGCAAGGGGCGTAACGAACAGATCCTTGATACCTTGCTTGATCTCAGCCTTGACCTGTGGATGGAACTTCCGGATTCGGTCAGCGGCCTCCTTGATATACCGCGCACGATACCATTTCACGATGCCTCGCGGCCAAAGACCGCCTCGTGAGACACCCACTGCCCTTTCCCGGCCTGTTTCAACGACCGGCGAAGCGCACGCATCGCCTTCTTGTCGCTGAGGATCTCGATGGTCTCCATCAGGCCATCGAACCGATCCATACTCAGCAGCACAGCAGAAGGAACCCCATCGCGGGTAATGGCCACCACCTCCTGCTTGTGCTTCATGCGCCGGATCAAATCCAGCAGCTTGTTCTTCGCCTCACTGACAGAAACAAACTCATCGACCTGTGGCATCACGTTCCCCTTCCGGCTTGATTACCAGCCATTATATATGGCCTACCGCACAAGCGGGCAAGCTGTCCTTGACACTGAAACAGGCCGCCGAACATGCAGGGGAGTGGCTGCGACGGCATCCAAAACAAAAGGGACAATAGAAACAGGCTGGTTGTCAGGCAGATACTCGTATCCATTCTCTGGCACGAGCGGCGAAGGCGTCTTTGTGCTGTGGCCAATCGTGGAGTGTTGCAGGATCGAAATCGGCGCCGTTCTGCCACACAAGGGTTTTTATCTCCGAATCAACGGTCACCTGGTTGAATAACTTGAGATCCAGCAGCGGACCATAGAGTTCGCCTGCCAAAACCGGTTTGAGATACACGATTTGCTCTGTGTCGTCAGTAAACTGCACACGTAGCGTATACGGTTCGACAATCTCGACCGCTCGCACTTGATAAATAGGATGGTTCATCCTTCTCCTAGGTCAACGGAGCAATAGGCAACGGTTTGTGGCCGCCCTGCAATCGATCCCAGTCGGCCATTAGTTCTGTCTGATGCAACTCGGCCCATGCCTCGACTAACCGTTGCTGGCGTTTCGGTAACTCTCCAGCCAGCATTTCCACTGGCTCGATCCCATACACCGCCACATGTTCTTGGTAGTACACATGGAAGTGGGGTGTATGATGTGAAGCCTGAACCTCGACAAACATTCGGATGATAATCCCGTAGAACCGACACAGCTCAGGCATTGATCTATTCTACCCACTTACCCTATGACCCGCAATCTGGCCGTTTCAGGCAGCTGGCGATCCCGGCAATCCCGCACCGCACCATGAATAACAAAGTGATTTTCGTTATAGCCTGTGTTCCTGTACAAATTTAAGAATCACGCCTGCCGCCTCCTTCCCTTGAACCTTGCCCGTGTCGATCTTCACCTCCGGATTCAGCGGCGCTTCGTAGGGTTCTTGGAGTCCCGGCACCGTTGTCGATTCACCGCGCCGGCCCCGCTGATACGTCCCTTTGTAGTCACGCTGCATACAGAGTGCTAATGGACATTCCACCGCCACTTCGATGAAGTTGGGAATGAGGCTGCGGGCGAAGTCTCGATAGGCTCGCCGGTTGGCCGTGGCATCGAAGATCACCGCCACCCCGTGCGCCACTAATCTCGCACCCATGAAGGCCAGCGCGCGGTAAAAAAGGTCTCGTTCCTCTCGCGAATAGGTCGGCGTAGGTGTGAGCACCCGCCTGACCGCATCGGACTCCAATACCTCGACCGGACGGCTCAGGCTTTTAAGCTGCGGGATCAGCGCGGCGACGATCGTGCTCTTGCCCGATGCAGGCAGACCGGTGAGCCAGATGGCGAAGGCTTGTGGTCGAATCATGAATTCCACCAAGCCATCAGCAATCAGCTGTCAGCTTTCAGCATGGGTGAGAATCGAGGCTTGCTCTTCCCATTTCAACTGAAGGCTGGAAGCTGATCGCTAATAGCGCATCATACACAGCAATACTCGTTCACCCGCTCTGGTTCGAAGCGTGGAACATCGAGCACATTTTCAATGAAACGAAAGAGGTTCCGGCGGACCTCCATCGACAAGTTGGGGTACCAGACCGGACTCGCCACGACCAGGCCGCGAAAGGCGAAGAAGGGCGCAGCGGTTTCAGTCACGCCTTTGTCGCCGCTGGCTTCCACATAAGAATCCCAGAACGATCGGAACAGCACCTCGAACGAACCTTTGAGCTTGCCCCATCGGATCAGCGAGGTGAGCAGATAGTTGATCGTCATCGCGGTCACGTCGTCGGCAGGCTCACCCCATTCCCCGCGGGACCGATCCAACACAGAAAAATCTGTCCCTGCGCGGAACAGCACATTGTACGGATGGAAGTCCCCGTGGACTTGGGAAAGCCGGCCGGCTTTGCCGCGCAGACGCCATCGCCACCGGTTGCAGGCTTCTTCGACCGTACACAACAGGTCTTCCGTGATGAAGCCATACCGTTTGGGATAGCTATCCGTCAGTCCCATGATGCATTCGCCGTGGCCGATCAATTCACGGAGCCGCCGCTTATAGAGACCCGCATCCCGGCATTTCGTCGCATGGATCTGCGCAAGATACCGTGCGAGGGCGATCGTTCGAGCCCGGTCGAGCGCGCGCAGCGCCCCGCCCTTCGCGAGCCGCTCAAGATCCAGGTGATAGCTCGTTCCCTCCGCCCATTCGTTCAACACGAAGAACTCACGGGCTTCCGCAACGGAGAAGAGTGCCTGCTTGCCGTCGAACGCACCCACATCGAAAACCTTCACGTGGTGTAGAAGGCGCCCGTAGGAATCATAGTCCCACAACATCGCTTGGGCGCGGTCGGCCATATGTTCATGCCCGAAGGGGCCCGGCTTCATGGTTTCCAGCACGGCGGATTGCAGCCGACGGCCGAGCCGGAACGTCAATTTGACCGGCGTCCCATAGCCATAGCGTTTCTGTTCTCCCTTCGAACTGGCCTTGCCGATGATCCCATAAGATAAAAGCCTGGCCTCTGGACCGAACCGGCTCCGGAGATAGTGTTCCACACTCTGTTTGTTCAATGTCGGCATATACAATGTTCTCGCAAGTCATGTTCCAACAGGAGGCCCATGCACCCCGTCATTCGTCAAACGGAGACGTCTTTCTGGGCTTGTCTTTCTTCATCCTGCTTACGATTGACGAATGACGCATGACGGCCCTGGTGAAAGATCAAGGAACAGACGGATAAAACCGTCGTCAGGTGACACCGCGGTCGGCAAGTGCGACCTTGATCTCGCACAACTGGCGCAATAGGCCCCACCTGTAAGAGCAGCACTGTGGGGAAATGCGCCACATCGGCCTGACCCTGTTCGGATCGAAGGTCACGGCACTGCATGGAGACGCACGAAATATCAACGACCGGCCCCCTGTTCAATCGCTCCTCACACTTTCCAAAGTCGGCATATCGTTTGCTGATCCTGCTGATTGAGACAACCGAACCGATATCACGTATCACGCGGAGGCACTATGGAACTGGAAATTGAAGCCCGAATGGATGGCTTGCAGCAAGGGAAGAAAGATCCGCAGGCCACCGTCGTGTCACTGCCACCCGCAATGGCATTGAAAGCGCTGTAGCACACCATGGAGAAATTCAAAATCCCTGTCTCCCTGCTGGCCCCGACAATCGACCCCGGGCACCTGGGATTCGACGATACGAGCGAGTTGGAGCCTCTCACTGAAATCATCGGACAAGAGCGGGCGGTGGAGGCGCTGGAGTTCGGCCTGGGCATGAAGAGCGCGGGGTTCAATCTCTACGTCTCCGGCCCGGCCGGCACCGGAAAAGGCACGCTCGTTCGCCAGATGGTCAAACGGCTGGCGCAGGCGGCTCCCGCCCCTTCCGATTGGTGCTACGTCAACAACTTTCAGGATGCCTCCCGCCCGCTGGGTTTGTCGTTTCCAGCCGGACAGGGGTGCGCCTTCAAGCGGGAGATGACCTCCTTCATCGAGAGTTTGCGACGCGACATCCCCGGCGCCTTCGACAGCAAGAAATACCTCGACGCCAAAGCCAAGCTGCACGACGACACGGAGGGCAAGAAGAAATCTCTGTTCCATGATCTCACGGAATTGAGCCGCACCAGCGGATTCGGGTTTGAAGAAACGCCGGCAGGTTTCGGATTGGTCCCGCTGAAAGACGGCCATGCCATGACCGATGACGCGATGGCGGCCATGACCGAGCAGGAGCAGCAAGACTACACCGAACGGCGTAAAATCCTTGAAGGTGAAATCCGCGAATTCCATGTGCGCATCCACGGGCTGGAGAAGGAAGCGGAGCAGGAACTCCGCAATCTCGACCGCCAAGTAGTCACCACAGTGCTGGAAGGACGCTATGAAACGCTGCGTCGGACCTATCACGATTTGCCGGCGGTGTCCGCCTTCTTAGAGCGTGTGCGGGACAATATCATCCACCACTACAAAGACTTTCTCCCGCGCGAGGGACCGGCCATCGCCCTTCCAGGTCTTGAGGTGCGCCGGCCAGACCTGACGCGCTTTCTCGTCAATCTCATCGTGGAGCGCGACCCCATGGACGGCGCTCCGGTAATCGACGAATCCCACCCGACCTATACGAACCTGATCGGAAAGATCGAACGGCGGGCGCATATGGGGGTGATGTACACCGACTTCACGGAGATCCACGCAGGCGCCGTGTTGCAAGCCAACGGCGGCTACTTGATCGTGAATGCCCTCGACATGCTACACCAGCCTTTTTCCTGGGATGCCTTGAAACGCGTGATCAAGACGAGAGCGGTCAAGATCGAAGACCCCGGAGAATTCTACGGATTCTCTACCGCCGGATTGAGGCCGGAGCCCATCCCGGTGAACGTGAAAATCATCATGGTCGGCCCGCCCATCCTGTACCATCTTCTACAAGCCTACGAAGAAGACTTCGGCAAACTGTTCAAGGTGAAGGCAGACTTCGACATGGAAGTGGTCCGAAGCGAACGCCAGGACCGCCAATATGCCCGGTTCATCGCCAAGCTGTGCCGCGAGGAAGGGCTTCCACATTTCGGCGCCGACGCCGTGGCCGAAATCATCCGCCAAGGATCCCGGCTTGCCGATCGGCATGACCGGCTGTCGCTGCGGTTCAGCCAGGTGAGCGATCTTATTCGCGAAGCCGGTTATTGGGCCAAGAAAGAAAGCCGCGCCTTTGTCACTCGATCGGACGTCGATGCCGCCGTCACCCATAAGCGCTACCGTTCGAATCTGGCCGAACACTGGATCCAGGATGAGATCAAAGAAGGCACGCTGATGGTCGATCTTGACGGCGAAGTGGTCGGCCAGATCAACGGACTCTCCGTCCATGAGCTCGGCGATTACTCATTCGGTCGTCCCACCAGGATTACGGCCCGGACCTACATTGGCACCAAGGGGGTGATCGATATTCAACGCGAAGCGGAACTCGCCGGCATGATCCACAGCAAGGGGGTCATGACGCTGGCCGGGTATCTGGCAGGAAAATTTGCCGGGTCCCACCCCTTTGCAATGACCGCGTCATTGACTTTCGAGCAGACCTATTCTGAAGTGGAAGGAGACAGCGCGGCCGTGGCCGAACTCGTCGCTATTCTGTCCAGCCTTGCCGATCTGCCGATCCATCAATGGCTGGCTGTGACCGGTTCCGTCAATCAGTTGGGGGAGATTCAGCCGATCGGAGGCGTGAACGAGAAGATCGAAGGGTTCTTCGAGTCTTGTTCCCGCAGAGGTCTGACCGGCAAACAAGGTGTGATCATCCCGGATTCCGCAGTTGAGTTGAATTGAGATAGAATCGGCAGCCAAATTCTTCTTGGAGCACCGGAGGTTTGGCATGCGTCCTCGTCAGCCCCCAGTGTGTCGCACAGTCGACGGCGAGTGTCAGCCGAGTCGACGCGTATTCTAGCAAACAGCCACAGAGACATCCAGGCAAGCTTGCGAACTAGCCTGCATGATTCATGAACGCTTCTGCTGCAATCGCTGATCCGCTGCTGCGACAAGCTTTCAGTCGACGGGCTCGCCCCTCGGTCCTTCGACGTACTGCACGCGTACGACTCAATACCTCCGGGCTCCGGGCTCCGCGCGCCGCTCTCGCCACGCGGCTCCTCGATTTCGCGACCACCCGCCATCAATATTACAGGCATACAGATCTCTGTCTATCTGCCACCGGGACACGCAGGATAGCCACACAGGTGTGTCATCTTTGTGTGCGGGTGAGGCTCACCTGACTAAGCGTTTTAACAGAATTGCAGGCTGCAATGACTGCACAAGAGGCGAAGATTGCCTGGGGGTCGTCGGAGGCAGGAACGGTCGTTGTGAATACATCGAGGGAGAAGGAAGTCTGCAGAGGAACGGCTGACAATGCCGTCTGCTTACACGGCTTTCTTCCGTAAGAGCTGCTTCTTCAGACTGGGAGAAGGCTTCCGCCGTTCTTTCTTCTGCTCCAGTACATAGACGCCATCTCTCCATCGAGCCTGGACCTTGATCTGGTGAGCTTTGCAGATACTGTGCGTCTCACGAAAGTCTTCCAGCGGCGCCTTTTCCCCGATCAATCCGATGTCCCCTTCTCGGCGGCACCAGGAACAGATGATTCTCATGGCTGACTTGTATCTCCTTGGAGCTTGTCTGATAAAAGCAAAAATCGCGCCCAAATGAAAATCGCGTGGCGACAGAGAACACCTTTGGAAACTGCGGGTTCTGAGACACCGTCCAGACAGTGAGGATAGAGAGACATCTCATGACAGTTTTTTGGCATCAGGTTGGGCAGATGTGAGCAACATCGGTTCAGAGTGGGTTTCTTGACCGGTTCTCCTCCTGCGTGATAGGGTGCGCCCCCGGTGATGAAAACAACTCGGTCTGCCAAACTCTTCAGCGAAGCCCAACAGCTTATTCCCGGCGGTGTGAACAGCCCGGTGCGCGCCTTCCGATCGGTCGGAGGCCAGCCGCGGTTTATTCAACGAGCCAAGGGGTCTCGTCTCTACGACGTGGACCGAAACGTCTATATCGACTACGTGCTGTCCTGGGGCCCTATGATCCTCGGGCATGCCGCGCCTTCGGTCGTCAACGCCATCAAGAAAGCAGCAGGCAACGGCACCAGCTACGGCGCCCCGACAGAATTGGAAGTTGTGCTTGCGAAAGAGATTCGCGCAGCCTACCCCTCCATGGAAAAGATCCGCCTGGTCAGCTCCGGAACCGAAGCGGTCATGAGCGCAATTCGCGTGGCGCGTGGCTTCACCAAACGCGACGGCATTCTCAAATTCGAGGGCTGCTACCATGGCCACAGCGACTATCTCCTGGCCAAGGCCGGGTCAGGCTTGGCTACACTGGGAATTCCGGATTCACCCGGCGTCCCGGCTGATTTTGCAAAACATACCCTGACTGCCCCGTATAACGACATTCGCACAGTCCAACAGCTCATCAAAGAACACCGACACACCCTCGCCTGTGTCATCCTTGAACCGATCGTCGGCAACATGGGCGTGGTGCCTCCGGCGCCGGACTTTCTCGCTGCACTCCGTCGGCTGACAGCCGAGAATGATATCTTGTTGATTTTCGATGAAGTCATCTCAGGGTTTCGCGTGAACTACGGAGGAGCGCAAGCGCTCTATGGCATCAAGCCGGACCTCACGGTACTGGGCAAAATCATCGGCGGGGGATTACCCGTCGGCGCCTACGGCGGACGACAAGAGATTATGGATCTCATCGCGCCGGTTGGACCGGTCTACCAAGCCGGCACGTTATCGGGAAATCCGCTGGCCGTGACTGCGGGGCTGGCGACACTCAAACAATTGCGGACAAAAGGACTCTACAAGAAACTGGACGCCTCTTCAGCTGCCTTGGCTAAAGGGATCGGCGAGGCTGCCAAGAAAGCGAGCATCCCGCTCACACAAACCCGCGTGGGATCGATGCTGACCTCGTTCTTCACGCCTGGCCCTGTTGTGGATTGGAATACTGCCAAGCAATCCGACACAAAGCGGTACGGTCAGTTCTTTCATCACATGCTGGAACAAGGCGTCTATCTCGCTCCGTCCCAGTTCGAAGCCGCCTTCCTCTCCACCGCCCACAGCGCGCAAGATATTGAAAAAACCATCCGCGCCGCGCACGTTGCGTTCAAAGCACTCTAAGGACCATCGCTCGTCGTTCGTATCTCGTGAGATACAGAATAGACCTATCTAGATACAGCACCACCAGCCATGTGAACCACATGCGCCTGGCAAGCCGCTCAAAATGAGTTTATTGCGAGGCCGCAACGCGCGAAACCCCGAATCGTACGTCGTATCAATACGTTAAGGGTTTGAGTGACGTGAGAGCAACGCAATGGACCGTTTTCAGCGGACGACGCTATTCGTCGTCCTCGTCATCCGCATCCATCGCCTCCTGCCGCTTCTGTTCTTCCATCGCGTTATGCAGCAGCATGCGGATAAACATCGAATAGAGCGAACCTTTTTCCAAGGTTCCACCGGGAGGAAT
>JABMDE010000096.1 GCA_015904055.1 Nitrospira sp.
AGCGACTTGCGCGTTTCAGACACACCCGTCGGATCGCCGATCATGCCGGTAAAGTCGCCGATCAAGAACAAGACTTGATGGCCGAGATCCTGGAAATGTTTCAATTTATGGATCAGCACGGTATGTCCCAGATGAAGATCAGGCGCCGTCGGGTCGAACCCCGCCTTGATCCGCAAGGGACGCTGTTCTTTCAGAGCGCGCGTGAGCTTGGCTTCTAGCTCAATTAGATGGATCACTTCAACGGCACCGCGCAAAATGAGATCGAGCTGCTGTTTCACATCCATCATAACGGACGCTTCTCCTGTTTGCGCTTCGTCTCTACCGCAGCCACTGTGACCAACGGCTTGAGACGGTCGAACCTCTTTGAGCCGATTCCGGCTACCTCCCGCAAGTCTTCAATCGTCCGAAATCGTCCCACTGATTGTCGATAGGCAATCACCCGTTCAGCGATCACCGCTCCGATGCCCGGCAACGATTCCAACTCTTGCGCGGTGGCGCTATTGAGATCCACGACATGGGGTTGCGCCGCCACGTTGGCATGACTCGCAGCATGCGAGGCGCCAGATTGCTCGGCGGTCGTCTTCTGATGAGACCGATCGGGCAAACCTGGTTCGGATTCGAATGTAACGGGAGAATCTACGGGCGCAGCTTTCAAGTCATCCTCTAGCGCCGCATGTTTCAAGGAAAAATCAGGAGTCTGCCACCCGATCCAAAACACGACTCCTATTGTCACGGCCAGCATGCCGAGCTTCAGCAGGAGGGATCGGATCATACGCCCGCCTTTTTTCTAACTTGATGAATCGCCGCGCCTTCGACATCTTCCAGCGCCTCCAACAGGCCTTCGGCCAATGTCGGATGGGCATGGATCATACCGGCTACTTGTGCAGCGGTCATCCCCATCTGCATCGCCAGCGCCGCTTCATGAATCAGATCCGCCGCATGAGCCCCGACAATATGCGCACCCAGAATCTTGCCGGTTGCCGCATCGACAATCACCTTGAAGAACCCTGTGATATCCCCTGTCGCTTGCGCCTTTCCCAGCGCGGCGTATCGGAAGCGGCCGATTTTCACGCCGTGATCTGGACTCACCCCTGCCGTCTGTGCCCGCTCCCGTGCCTGCTCCTCTGTCAAACCGACCCGACCGACTTCGGGCAGCGTGAAAATTCCAGCAGGAATCACGTCGTAGTTGATACGTGCCGTATGGCCAAGGATATTCTCGACCGCTATCATTCCCTGCGCCGACGCCACATGCGCCAGCATACCCTTGCCGACGACATCGCCGATTGCATAGACGCCGGAAACATTGGTCTCCATTCGCTCATCGACCTGTATTTCTCCGCGTCTCCCCAGGGCTACCCCCACACGATCCAAGCCAATTCCCTGCGATTGGAATCCCCGCCCGATGGAAATGAGCAGGACATCAGCCTCCACCGTCGTCTCGTCCGCTAGCGATATGGCCAGTGCATCAACGGTGCGATCGACCCGCGTGATCGTCGTGCCGGTTCTCACCTCTACTGAGCGTTTCTTTAACTCCCGCTCCATAAGAACCGACACGTCTCCGTCTTCCAGCGGAAGCACCCGTGGCTGTAACTCAACCATGGTCACTACAGTTCCAAGCCCACTGAAATATGTCGCGCACTCACAGCCTTCGACACCGCCGCCAAGAATGACCATCCGTTTGGGAATCACCTCAAGATCCAGTGCCTCTTTGCTGGTGATGATCGCCGTCCCATCTATCGGAAATTGCGTCGGCTGCGGCCAAGAGGAACCGGTCGCGATGACGACAGCATCGGCCTCCACCGTTCGATGCGCACCATCCGGCCCGGTCACTGTAATCGTTCTGGCATCCGACAACTCTCCTCTGCCTTCCACGACGTCAATGTTCCAGGCTTTGAACAATGTCGCAATCCCCTTCACCAACCCTGTCACTACTTTGTTCTTCCGCGCAACCATGCGGGCCAGGTCATACCGAACCGGTCCTGCCAGCATTAGGCCGAGGTCATCCGCTTTTTTCAGTTTGTCGCCAAGTTCAATAACAGAGAGCAGTGTCTTACTGGGAATACAGCCCCAGTTGAGGCACACCCCGCCGAGCGCCTGGCGCTCGACGACCGTCACACGGGCACCCAGCTGCGCCGCACGGATCGCGGCAACATAGCCGCCCGGCCCGGCGCCGAGGATCGCAATGTGTTTGGGACCTGGCATATTACGGTTGGAAGACGCAGACTACGGCTGACCACATGGAAACGATATTCCGAATCTCAGTCTTGGCCACGACCTCTACCTGCACACTGCATCAATGCTTCTGGCTGGCAAGGAACGCGTCGTACTGGGCAGCGGTCATCAGTTGCTCGACTTCTAAGGGAACGGCAAGGTCGATGACGGCAATCCATCCCTTTCCGTACGGGTCTGAATTCACGATTTCAGGATGGTCTTTGAGATCGGCATTGATCTGGGCGACGGTTCCACTAACCGGCGTGTAGATGGTGGATGTCGTCTTGGTCGATTCCACTTCACCGATCTGCTGCCCGACCTTGACCGAAGTCCCAACCTTGGGAAGATCCAGAAACACAATGTCACCCAAGGCATCTTGCGCAAAGTGGCTGATGCCCACCGTCGCCTGATTGCCATTGAGCCGAACCCATTCATGTTCCTTGTGATACCGCAAATCCGATGGAATCATGCGCACCCCTGTGTGAAAAGGCTGATGTTGAGGCTACGGCTGAGGGCAAACCCACCATGCCGCTCTGTTTCTTAACGTGAGCCTTAGCCTTGATCGTGGCATTCGTATGGTGCGGATCGTAGTGGGCCTCGCGGGGTTTTGTCAAGGAACTGTCTGCGTTGATTCGATGTGAATGACCATGTTCCAGCGACGACGTTCGGCGAGATTGGCGATCGACCGATTCAACTCCTCCATCACAACAGGAACGGTTGCCACCTTCACAGGAAGCCCGATCCATACCCGATCCGGCCCTCCGAACTGCCGGCCAAGCTTTTCAAGAGCCGCATCCCCTGCGATGCCCTCATGACGCACAACCAACGAGCCACTGGCATTCGACGACAACTCGGTCACATCTTCCCCAAACTGCTCAAGCCCCTGAAGAGGGGTCGTCAGCGAGGCTTGATGGACCTCGATCGACAGAGTTGCAGCTTGGTTCCGTTCCCGCAGCACTTTGCGAAGACGTACGGTCCATTGCGCATAATTCCTCGCCTTCCAGCCGACCCACCGCCAATAGCTCGCCGATCGTCCCTCTTCTTTGAAGTCGGACGAGGCAATAATTCCAAATAGGTCCTCCGGAGTACCGCTGAGTCCGAACGACGCAGCAAACAATCGGCGAGAATCATCCGAGGACTCTTCCGAAAATCCTCCCACTGATCGCGCAGCAAGCAACACTCCGTCGCATCCCGCACGAACCAACTTGCGCACCATCTCTTCAAGATAGGCCTGATAGCCAGGATGCACGATATCCACCCTTGATCGTACTGCACCGTCAGGCCGGGCGGCATGTCCGGTTGTAGCCATCCATTCCGGTCTGATATCCAAGCCCTGCCCATCATGAAGCTCCAACACCACCCAGACGAGAAGACCATAGCGGTGGGCCTCAGCTGCCACAGACCGTACCATCTCAACGTTGAATTCTTGAATGCCGGACTTTGACGCCTGAGCAGACGCAATCGCCAACACCGTCACACCCGCTTGCGTCAGTTCCCGAAGCCACGGCACAAGAGCGGTAATCGGCGGCAATTGATCTGCTGTCACACGTAGCGCAACCTGCGTGGTATCACCATAATGCCCATCGACACGCGGGCGACGCAGTTCTTCTAATCGACGAAGTGCATAGCCTTCATAGAGCGCCCCATCTGCTTGCTGCACCATCGATTCCGCCGCCAGCAGACGATACTGTGCCATCGCGCTGCGATAATCTCCAAGCTGTTCATAGGCGCGCCCTAACCACCAGCGTGCCTCAGCCAGGCGCGGTGAGTCTTTCGCGTCGTCAACAAATCGGTTAAAGAACAGCGCGGCAGCCGGATATCGCTCCTGCACAAATGCCCGATGCGCTTCTTGAAGCAAGCGTACCTGTGCATCGTACGCCGGATTGGTATGCGCGATACGGCTGGATGATGGAACCGAGGAAAACCGGCCGACCGGCTGAGCGCAGGCCGATAGGAGACAGAGGGAGAGCGCAATCGCACTCCCTCCGACTCGAAGATGACAGCGTGTGAAGGGCAACGGACTCATCGCCCCCAATGATGT
>JABMDE010000097.1 GCA_015904055.1 Nitrospira sp.
CCAGGCTGCACGCGCCGCTCGTCCCCGCTGTCCCATGCCCTGCTGGAAATGCTCACGGACGCCATCTGGAACCAGGAACTTTTCCTGCTCGGGCCAGCCGTAGTTCCGCTTGGTCAGCCTGATTTCTTCTTCGCCGAGCGGTTCACCGTGTGCCGCATGGGTATCTTGTTTGTTGGGCGAGCCATAGGCGATATGGCTGTCGACAATGATCAACGTCGGGCGGTCCGATTCTTTTTTGAACGTGGTCAAGGCCCGTTCAAGCTGATCGAGATCGTTGGCGTCGCCGACTCGGGTTACGTTCCATCCGTACCCGATGAATCGTGTGGCCACGTCTTCGCTGAAGGCCCATTCGGTGTGCCCTTCGATCGTGATCTTATTGTTGTCGTAGATCCAGCAGAGATTAGAAAGTTTCAAGTGTGCGGCAAGCGACGCCGCTTCGGCTGTGACGCCCTCCATCATGCAGCCATCGCCGCAGAGTGCGTAGACATCATAGTCGAACAGGTCGAATCCAGGACGATTGAAGTACTGGGCTTGCCACTGGGCGGCAATTGCCATTCCGACGCTGGTGGCTACTCCTTGCCCCAGCGGACCGGTCGTAGTCTCCACGCCGGAGGTCCAGCGGTATTCGGGATGCCCTGCACATTTGCTGTTGAGCTGGCGGAAGCGTTTAAGATCATCCAGTTGCACGGAGAGCTCGCCCAGCCGTTCGTACTGGGGATTGACAGCTTTCACTCCGGTCAAATGCAGGAGAGAATAGAGGAGCATAGAGGCGTGCCCCATGGACAGTACAAACCGGTCCCTGTTCGGCCAAATTGGATCGTTTGGATCGAACCGGAGAATTCGCTGCCACAGACAATACGCGACCGGCGCCATGGCCATCGGTGTTCCGGGGTGGCCTGAATTGGCCTGCTGTACGGCATCCATCGAAAGGGTACGGATCGTGTTGATACAGGTCTGGTCGAGTTGTGTGTTCGTCACCATAGCCCCCTGTGTGGTGGTACGTTCCTGGCGCGCTGTCGTCGGTGATCCTCCTTAATTATGTCGGTTGGTTTGAGGACAAGCTTAAGTGATAACGGGTTGAGACCTGATACGGCAGTTCTTACCGCCGCTCTTCATGTTGGAACAGGATGCTCATTGCGAAACGAAGGTTGTCTTAGCGTGCCTTCTGCGGAAACTCCGGAGCAGGTGGCTGAGCTGGAATAAGGGCTGGAGGCGGTAGCTGGAGTGGCTGGTGATTTCGTTCAAGGGGAGGGCCAAGATCGAGCCCGGATCCGTGAGGTGGTTGTGCGGTGATGATTCCCTCGCCGGTGGCAGGGCGATCGGGTCGCGTAGAGCGCAAGGTGGCGAAGCGTACGCCTCGCCTGCCGCAATTATCCGGACTACGGGCGCGCCATCGCGGGAGTCGGCAGAGAGAGTTCGCTCATGGCCTCATGCGCAAGTGTCAGTTCCTGTTCAATCAACTTCACCGATACGTCTAAGATCTTCATCGATTGTGTCTGGAGGGCATCCTCTTTAATGGCATGATTGAGGTAGTTTTGACAGAGGTTGTACATGGCCTCCCGGTACAGTTGAAGCCCCTGCGTGCGTCTGACAAACGCCGGTAAGATTTGCGCGAAGGATCGAGCCAGGGCCGCCTTCAACTGTGTATCGATCTTGTCGGTGGACAGGTCCCGCATCGCCGCTAATGCACTGGTGACATTCTGGTCGGCATCGAGCGGTGGTTGGGTGCAAAACCTGCCGGCCTCACTTGCCGAATTCTCTTGGAGCCGGACGAGGACGACCCGTCGATCGGTAGTGGCTGCTACGGTTCCCACTCGCTCGCCTACGTGGTCGATAATCACCGGGGACTTCGAGCC
>JABMDE010000098.1 GCA_015904055.1 Nitrospira sp.
CCATGCGGATTGTGGCCTGAAAGCGGCCCGATCGGATTCCGCTGTGCTCGAGTAAGCTGCGCCTTATAGCCGATCGGTAGCTCCTGCACCCAACCGTTGTAAACATTGGGCACAGCCAACACACCCTGGCCTCCCTGACCCTTGTTGCCGATGATTCTATCGTCTTTGGCCCCCTGATCGCTTGCCAGCACCACTGCGCCGGCAATCACCGCATCATCCACGTTCCCATCATTGTTCGGATCGTAGTCCAGCACAATCAGACGGTTGGCCGCCGCGTTTTTTGGCTCCGAAGTTCACCCCATGGCAACCCGGATCGCAACCGATCATCTTTACCAAAGTATCGGTCTTGGTATCGATGATCGTGATCGTACCGGTCAACGTATTTCCGGTAATCACGAACTTCCCGTCAGGGCTCACCGGTGTTTGGATCGGAAGTGCGCCAATCGGACCTCCGAGTGGTCCAGACGCCACATCGTAGTTGCCGTTGAGCAGCAAATCGATATCCTTGATCTTCGTCCCAGGAACGCAGCTCCCGGCTGGATTTGGATTGGGTCCGCACATCACAGAGGTGGTATGCCCCAGGTAATTGGACACATAATACTTGCTCGAATCCGGCATCATACTTGCCGCAATCGGCAATGCACCGGTCGGCTGCTTATTGGTGATGACATATTCGTTGAAATTAAATAGCGTCGAATCGTTGGTATTGGAATTGGGCGTCGCCATCGACTTCCCATCAAAGCCCATCCAATGGGCATGGGGCTGGGTCTGTTTGCCTCCATTGGACATCGGAATGAACTTGTTCAGCTCCAGAAGACCGGATGGAAGCCGATTATACTCCGCAACCGTATCTTCTCCGTTACAGGTCACATGCACCTGCTCCGTATCCACCCGCGTCATCACGTGGGCGGGATCATTGCACTTTCCGTCTACCTCCAGCTCCTGAATCAGCTTCCCGTTACGGCGATTGATCACATAGAGGCTCTTGCCATGCCATTCCGTCTGATAGATTTGCTTCTGGTCGTGGCTGGCCCACATATTATGGCCGTTGTTCATTTTCTGCTCGGGCAACGCAATCTTCCGTTTGACGCCCCAGCCGGTTGCTGAGACGACGGTCATCGTGCCCGGAGTCCACTCTGGTTTTCCTTTCGTCAACTCATAGGCGGTGTCGACCCAGACCTCTCCGATTCCCTTTGTCTTCGGCTTCTCCTGCTTAGTAATCAGCTGACCGTCAATATGTAAACTCTCGATCGCTTCCTTGAGGTTGACGACGATGCCAGGTCCGGCGTTGACGTCCACCGATGGGTAAACCGGCTGGTAGATGGTCCCGACCTTCGTATAGTCCTTCCAATTACCAGGATTGGTGACGACAAAGAAGGCACGCAACAGCCGCAGACCGAGATCGGTTGCAGTGGGGAAGGTCACCTGTGCGGCAGCCGTCGGTCCCAGGAGCGTGAGATTCGCACCAAGATCAAGTCCAGGCGTTGCGGCATCATTGACGATGACGCCGCCGAGCATGTAGGGATGGAGCTTACAGACGAACACGTAGAGGCCTGGCGTCGTCAATGTCACATGATGAGTAGCCGTGTTCGCCTCATCCTGGTCGATCTTTTCAGTCGCAAGCGCCGGGGCCGGCCAAATCAAGCTCGTGACCGTGTGCTTGCTTTCCACATCACGCGGTTCGCCGTTTCTTTGGATAAAATGCACCGTGTCGCCTGGATTGATAATGGCCAGGGACCGAGTGCCCGCAATATCGTTGCCAGTATCGAACCAATAACCAGGCGTATCGGTAATCTTAAACGTGGCATCAGCCGCAAACGCAAGATGCCCTGCGCCCAGCATCAACCCTGCCACAAGCGGCAGTACGCGAATAGACTTCATTACAGCCTCCTTACAACAGAATAATCATAGACACACAACAAACACCCAAACACGATTACACGAAAGCTCCTGTCCGGACTCAGTTCACAACCGGACGACCAGACACCTCCTTGTTC
>JABMDE010000099.1 GCA_015904055.1 Nitrospira sp.
CTATGAGGCCGAGCTGCGCAAGGCCAAGGACATTGCACTCGGTGAAATGCGCGAGCAGGCGAAACATCTGGGGGCCAATGCCATCGTGGGCATCGACATTGACTATGAAACGATCGGCGCCAATGCCAGCATGTTGATGGTCAGTGCGAGCGGCACGGCCGTTGTCGTTGAATAGCAGGAGGCTGAAAATGCCTGCCAGCTTCGTTCTCGCATCGTTCAGACCCTCAACGTACCCCAGAGGGTACGCTTCGGCCCTTCACTCGCTGCGGCCTTGCCCGTGGAATAGGGCGTCTCGGCGCGCCGGGGCGGGTGGGTGAGAATAGCAGTCATTTTGAGCCTCCTGCGGGAGAAGGCCGTCCTGTCGCAATAAAGAGAATATAAGGATGTTGTTGAAAGAAGTTGACTATCTCAACTTGGGCCGCCAGGTCGCGGACCTCTTGGGTTCCGCTTTGGAGGGGCCTTCTGTAGAGGCGCTCCGGGAACTCGCTCGCGTGTACGATCCTTCCGCCGACGAAGTCCGTATCAAGGCGGAAGTGTTTCTCTTTCACAAGTATGTCTTGATGCAAGCCTGTACCGGAGTCTTTGCAGAGTCGCAGGTTGACCACGTGGTTGGGGGGCTGTTTGCGGCGTTGAATGAACGGGCCGGTTGGTTAGAACTCAGCCCGGATCGCCAGGAGGCGATGGAGCGGATGTGGCAGCAGCGGGTCAGGGAGTTCGATCAGCCCTTCTCAAAGGACCGTGCCGATTTTCTTGATGACGGGGTGAGTCCTCTCAATTGGAAGGGAATCATCCTGCAATTCTGTCAGAACGTGCGAGAGATCGAGAGCCCTTCCGACCTCTGGGCTGACGACGATGGCCCCTCTCACGCCGCAAGCGGTTCCGTCACCACGGCGTTCAGTGAGATGGTCGCGGCCCTGGGAGAGATCAACCAGCGCCATTTCAGCGGGGCGGTCTGATAGCGCACGGGTGTTTCACACTATTCATCCCGAAGCCATAATTTCACAGCGCCGACGCAGCCCATGTACAAGGCGAGCGAGCCGGCCATCGACGGCCAGAAGCCGAAGCGGGGAACGCCGGCGATCATGGACAGGACATAGACGATCCAGGGCGGCACAAACCACAGCAGATTCTTGGCGTAGCCGACGATTGCGTCGCTCCCTCCGTTCAGATACATCAGCACAAACGTCGCACCGGTAATAGCGGGAAAGGTGCTGGCGAAGGCGGCCAGAAACGATTTGCCTTGCGAGCCAAGGTAGGTCGAAATGCTGACGATCGTTCCACCCAGCAAAAAGTACACGGCATACTTCACCACGTCATTCACAGGGCCTCCTTCTTTGTGAAACGGATCTCATGACGCGTGTCTTGCAAACAAAGATGCAGGGCCTCTTCTTCTTTCCTGCGCTTCACGCTTCACGAGATACGCATCACGCAATACGCTAGATTGCCATTTTCACCGCACTATACATGATGAGGACTTCGACCGCATGCGCGACGATCGTGGTGTACAGGTTTCCTGTCCGCAACCGGATCGCACCCCAAATCAGTCCATCCCATACGGCGATCCAGTGGAGGTGCTGAAACGTTTGGACCATGAACGGATCGAACGCAAAGAGCAGCGTCGTGGTCAGCAGAGCCAGAGGTGGGAAACGGCTATCGGTGCCGGATTTCCATAGACGGAACTCCAGCGCGGCCAGTCTCCCTAAGATGAAGCCCCGGAAGTTGAACTCTACGAAGATCGCGATGATCCCGATCATCCAAGGGATCATGACGAAGAGGGGAAACAGTCCATGCGGGGTCTGTCGTAAGAAGGTGATGTCGTACCCGAGAGAGGGAAAGATTGCGAGAATTACACCGGTGTTCAGGCTGCCGAGCGCGAGGCCGGTTACCAGTCCCTGGTGCAGACCGGTTCGCACGTTCGTTCGGTCGAGCCCAAGTCGAAACCGAACGGCTGAATTGCGGGAGGCCCAGAGGAACAGCGCGGCATAGGCGAGTAGTTGCGGAGCGAATTGAACAGCGGTCTGTGCCTGGAGCGGTGCGGGAAGGACATAGTATGCGAGTGTTGCGGCAATGGGCACGAGTGCAAGCGCCGATCCCCATTCCGCTGCCGGAGCGTGAACGAGCCGATCCGGCTCGGGTGTCATCGTCCGTGGCTACTCCAATTGAAGATTGTACCGGTCCAGTGTGGTTGCTTTGTGCCGCGCAAGATTCGAGAGCGACTTGTTGTAATCGACGGTGGCGCGCAGCTCGTTTCCTTTGGCTGTGGCGAGATCGCGCTGGAAGTCGAGGACAAAGCGAGTCGTGCTCATGCCCACTTTCAGTCGTTCCTGCTCGGCCTGCAGCTGCTTCTCGGCCATGATACGGGCCGACCTGGTGGTCTCGATGCGCTTGAAATCGGTTTGGACACGGCGTACCGCTTCCCGAACACCGAAGATCACTTGCTGGCGGGCGCGGATGAGCGTGATCTCAGCATTCTGGGCTTCTAACTGGCGCTTGTTGTAGGTGCTGATGGCCGCACGGTTGCCGAGGGGATAGCTCAAGACAAGTCCCGCGCCGTAGTTGTAAAAGTCGCCACTGAACTGTTTGTTGAAGGAGTCGCCGTAGTCACTGCCCAAGCCGGCCAGCCCGACCGTTCCCTGGAACGAGAGGGTGGGGAGTAGCTGGTTACGCGCAAATTGCTGGTTAAGTTCGCCCGATTCGACGTTCTTCTTGGCTTGGATAATTTCCGGGCGCTGGTCGATGGCGACATCGATGGTTTCCTGAAGACTGATGGGCTCCAGGGCGGTGACGGGGGAATCGGTGGGGGTAATCAAGATATCCTGGCGCAAGTCTTCTTCGCTGGGGTTGAGGAGTCGCCGTAACTGATCGCCCTGGTCTCGAATGGTCCGCTCGGCCACCAACACCTGCTCGACGCGCGAGGCGACAGCGGTTTCGGCCTGGAGCACATCCACGATGGACATGATGCCGGCTTTCGACTTGGCACGGTTGGTCGCCAGCAATTCTTCCGCGGCTTTGAGAGCAGCCTGCGCGACTTTCAAGTTCTCATTCGCAAAGACGACTTCCCAATAGGCCTGTTCCACCGAGGCGATCACGGTCAAGACACGGTCCCGGAATACATGCTGTTCAACATCGGAATTGTTCTGTGCGACCTTGATGAAGGTCTTGTTCACATCGATCCCGGCATTCCGTAGCAGCGGTTGGGTCAGGGTGAGTCCCAGACCGCCGGTCCAGGCAGGGTTGAACAGGAATCCGCCCCTGCTGCAGATCGGGTCGGTGCTCGACCTTCCAAAGCAGGCTTGAGCGCCGGCGACATTGTTCCGCGCAGGACTATAGTTCAAGTCAACATTTCCGCCGGTGATCAGGTTCTGGTTGATATCCGCGGTAAAGGTTGTGTTGTTTTGGTCGAACGATTGGATAGAGGACAATGTCGGAGCCGTAAAGCCCAAGACGGGACGATTAAGAGGGGCTACCTGACGGTTGAATTGTCCGTTGAGGCTAATTGTTGGGTCGAACTTGGATTGTTCGATGACGATATCGGCCAGCCGGCTCTCCTTGGTGTGGCGGCTGATGCTGATATCCAGGTTGTGCTGCAACGCGCGCAGCGCCGCATCGGTCAGCGAAAGGGTCTCGCGGCGATCAGCCGGTGGCGGCTCGGTCGTATCCAGACTCCAGCCGTCGGTCGGGGCCGGGACGATCCACAAGCCGGCCAGCACGATCGCGGTGCGACACAGGCGATGTACGGAGGGGGTGAGAACCATAATTGACTCCTTTAATCGACAGCCAGAGTGTGAGCATACTATAATCTGTCGTGATGGACACTGTCATGAAATTTGTCTCTGTTCGCACAATCGCACCGGTGCTGTGGGGTTGTGCGGTGCTGATGATTGCGGCAGGGTGTGTTGATTCACCCGTCTGGGCTCAGAGCGTGTCGGGTGTCCGGGGATTCAACGGCGGCGTGGCACCGCTGGTCAGATTTCCCGGTGGGAGTCTCTACATCGACAATCAGGGAACGCAGGGTTTTCTCTATGCGCCGGTCCAAGGTTTCCAAACATTCAATTTCCGCAACCCGACCACGGGTCAGGCCTGGAGTGGAGCGGTCGGGACGATGGGGCCGCAGCTCTCCATCGGTCTGATTCAGGGAGGCAACCAATCCGGGAATCCACTCGTTTTGCCAGGTCCTCCACGCCAAACAGCCCCACTGCTTCCAATCCAGTCCACAATCGACGGCTTCGACGATATACCGTAGCTACATTCAGGAAGGTTGAGGTTCAAGTCTAGGTCGAGGGTCTCGGAGTCCTTCGTTCACAGCCAAGGGTTGTGAGAACAGACGAGCCGTGACTGGAATAGGGTGGAGTGAGGTGGGCTTGAGCACAACATGAGCACAGTTGTGGTGCTTCTTGATTCGCTCCACTGATCAGTGAGGCGAGCCTCGTTGCAGCGCAGGGTTGGCCAGTATTGTCATGCTCCGTCTCCGTTATCCGACCAATCGCAGAGTGCTCGATGAAGCCGGGCCGTGCGTGGTAAGGGCAGTGGCAGCAGGGTGATGTTACAAACCCTTCGCATAATAGTCTGGGACGGGGGCGTTGCTTCCTTGTACAGCTTGGAGGAGGTTCTGATAGGAAGTGGCGAAGATAGCCGCCCAGTGGTTTTTTGCCAGGTTGTGTCGGATCGTGGCGATCTTGTCGTAGTTCGCGCTGAGAGCCGACACCTTCTTTCCGGCCTCCTCGGTCCAGAGTTGTGACTTCCATAACTCAAGCCCGTATCGCTGAAGAAGAATGCCAACAGTCGCTGTGCGTAAATTCTCGGTGCTGGGCTGCCGTTCTTTGCTGGTGACGGCTCCGACAGAGCACTGGAGTAAGGAGCCGATGTGTTGTGCTGCAAGCGAAGGACTAGTTGTGGTGATGGCCGCGCCTCCGCAAGCCGTATCAATTGAAACGTTAGGAAAGAGGCTCAATGCGGCGTGCGTGTCGCCGTCAAACACATGGGGCAAGAGCCGTCGCCAGGTATCAACCGAAATGATGTACGGCATGTCCGAGTCTTCGAGAGCCTGACGGTCGCGTTCATGGAGATCCAGTGCAGTTTTTGCGGCAGGAAGACCAGACTTGGCAGCGGCGCGAACCCAACGCAATCCTTCTTCCCTGTCCTCAGGCACACCCTCACCTTTCATATGCATAGATCCTACGCTCATCATTCCTGCAGCAATCCCTCGATGGGCCGCTTCGTTAAACCACAAGAACGCCTGGCTAAATTTGCCTTGCTTGTAGTGGTAGACGCCAACATTGTAAATAGATGCCGAATCGCCGGCCTGAACTGCCTTGGTCCACCATTTGACGGCCTCCTCCCAATCTTCAGACACTCCGAGACCGTTGCTG